>JAHDPS010000137.1 GCA_018434225.1 Bacillota bacterium | reverse complement strand
TAGAAGCCATAGCAAAACAGTCCGCGGGCACAACTCAGATAGTCACGTGCGAACTGCCGACGGTATTCGGGAAATCCGCGGCGGCAGTGATCGAAGCCATCGATAGAGAGAATCCATCTATAGTCGTCTCGCTGGGCCTGTATGCGGGAAGCCCCGAAATCCATGTCGAGCGAGTGGCCATTAACTGCGACGACGCGCGGATACCGGATAACGAGAAGAAGCAGCCGGTTGACCAGCCGGTGGTCGAAGGAGCGCCCGCCGCCTATTTCGCTACGCTTCCAGTCAAGAAGATCGTCCAGAGGATGAGGGACAACGGCGTCCCGGCGTGCGTCTCCAACTCGGCCGGAACATTCGTCTGCAACCACGTGATGTTCTCGGTCCTCCACCACATCGCCTCGAAGGGTCTGCCGATCAGGGCGGGGTTCATCCACGTGCCCTGCGTGCCCGAGCAGGCCGTCGACAAGCAGGCAGTGTCCAGCATGAGCCTGGATACTATCAAGAAAGCCGTTATGCTGGCCGTCGAGGCGTGCGTGGAGGAATAGCGCGCCACGGCACACTGCGGAGATCGGAAACCCCGGCCGGTTCGCCCCGGTCGGGGTTAGTCATCTATGGCGGAGGCGACGGGATTCGAACCCGCGGTCTCATGCGTGACAGGCATGTATGTTAGACCAGCTACACCACGCCTCCGCAGTATTCACTTTGCTGCGAAACGCCAGCCGGCCAAGCATACGGCTGCGAACTTCGCGAACCCTAGTATACAACAACGAGGACCCGATATCAAGAACTCGCATTCACTCCGCGGAGATTCCGCAATACCGCACTAACTGCGCAAATGAATGGTGGGCGAAACAGGATTTGAACCTGTGACCCCCTGCGTGTAAGGCAGGTGCTCTTACCGCTGAGCTATTCGCCCACTGCTGGCGATATCCAGTATATCCGCAGCCCACATCGAAGTCAACTTGACGCAATTCGCATTTTGGCGCGTCGCTTCAGGCGGATGGTCGCCGTCTCCCGGGCCACTTCCTCCTCGCGAAGAGCACCAGCACCGCGATCACCGCGACCACTGCCAGAGTCGGCAGCGACCCGATTAGGAACACAACCAGATCGGCGCCTACACCAACGAGGAAATTCGCATTCGACACGAACGCCGAAGCGGCCCTGGGCCATGCCGATCCCAACGGCTGAGCGGAGACCTTCTGCCCTGCAAGGGACGTCTCTCGAAGGTACACGTTGATCGTGGACATCTCAACCTTGCTTTTCAGCAGCCTGAGGCGTCCTGACAGAGAGTCGCATTCCAGCCGGACTCGCTCCAATTCGCGCTCAACCTGCAGAATCTCGTCGATCTTCTTCGCTTGGGCTAGGATCTCTCTGAGTCGCTTCTGCTGTTCCTGGAGGTTTGTCACTCGGGATCCGAGGTCGGTGTACTGCTCCGTGACATCCTCCGAAAACACCCGGCGATTCGTGACCTTGCCGAGTGACTCCACCAGCTGCAGCACCTCAAGGAAACGGACGGACGGGACCCTCACGATGACCCGGGCCGACCGCCTTTCGTCGCGGCCCGTGCTAGTTGACGAGTCCTGGAGAAATCCAGAGGCCTGTTCCGCCTTGGCCTCGATCTTGCCGATCGCCTCGGCTAGGTCGGTAACGTCCATCGAGATCTCGGCGTTCTTGATGACCTTACGGTCAATATCAATACCGTACGCTCCAGCATCGGTCGGGCCACCCTGATTCGCGGCCGAGCTCGGGCCTTCACGCGGAGGGGCCTGCTCACCCAGGCTCTGCTGCGGCATGGGCGCTTTCGGCTTCGCGCCGCATCCCGCCACTGCGAGGGAGACCACTGCTAGACAGATGATCACCGTGGTGGCGACCGCCGGATGCCTCGTTCTCGACCCAAGGTGTGACACGTGAAACCACCTCCAAAAACGGCTCCATGACACAAGACGCGGATTCTACAGGTAAGTTCCGGGGCACCTCGGTTTTCGTTCCTTCGCGGGAGGAGGGGACTGAAATTCCGCGGGGAATGATCGACACGGAGGGAATCACCGCGTGAGAGAGCGACCTGGACGAAAGCGAGAGAGGGAAGCCAGTCTAAAGCCGGGCTTTCGAGCCCAATTCGACCGGCTTTTGACGGAGCTGACTAGCGCTGTAAGATCAGTATACGGCGACAGACTCGTGAGCCTGGTCGTATTCGGCTCAGTCGGTCGCGGCAGGCAGCGTCCCGATTCCGACGTGGATATCCTGTTGGTAGCGGAGACGCTCCCCGACGGCCGGATTCTCAGGGTATGCGAGTTTGGCCGGGTGGACGCGCTCCTCGAACCCGTGCTTCAGTACTTGCGTGAAACCGGGGTGACTACATCCGTCTCTCCAGTCCTCAAGACACCCGCGGAGGTACTGCAGGGCAGTCTCCTGTTCCTCGACATGACCACTGACGCGATGATCCTGTTCGATCGTGACGGCTTCGCTGAGAAGTACCTGGGGAATCTCGCCTCCAGGCTGAGCGAGATGGGCGCCCGCAAAATATGGAGGGGCGGCTCATGGCATTGGGTCCTGAAGCCGGATTATCGCGAGGGAGAGGTGTTCGACATTTGACGAACGAGACGCTTGCGCAGAGCTATCTCCTCAAGGCCAGGGCCAGGCTCAAGACGCTTCCAGTATTGCTCCAAGAGAAGGCTTATTCCGATGTGGTCCGGGAATCCCAGGAGACAGTGGAACTCGCGCTCAAGGGTATTCTCCGCCAGATCGGCGTGGAGCCACCAAAGCAACATGACGTCGGGTATCTACTATTGGAGTACAAGCACTTGTTGCCCCAGGAAGTCCAGACCATAGCGGAACAGATCGCCGGGGTTTCGAAATGGCTGCGCAAAGAGCGCGAATTCGCGTTCTACGGGGACGTCGACTTCATCCCCACGGCGGAATACTTCAAGGAAGACGCGGACAGGGCGATTCACGATGCTGAACTCGTAGTCGGCGCTGCCGGCGCCTCGATCCCCGCGCCGTGATGGAGGGACTGGGGTGAGGATATACGGGGCCGCCCCTTGATTCCGGGGTGGCCCCACGACCGCCGCTCACGCCCGCCGCGCTGCGCGATCATCTCTCTGTGTTTGTCGGCACCTACTTGGCGATGAACATCTGAGTGAACAGCAGCCCATACTTGCTGCTCGGCGCTACTCCGATTCCCACGTGGGTGAATGTGGTGTTGAGGATGTTGGCCCTGTGCCCTGAACTATTCATCAGGCCTTCGTGGGCCATCGCCACCGTCGGGGCGCCGGCCAGATTCTCACCGGCCGCGCGATAGGCGATCCCCGCCTTCTTCATCTGATCGAAAGGCGAGCCATATGTAGGGGACTGGTGCGCGAAGTACCCGAGCTCGCTCATGTCCCGGCTCTTCAGACGCGCTTGCTCTACGAGGCGCATATCGATCTCCAGCGCTCGGAGTCCCGCCGCCGTCCTCTCCTTGTTGACCAGGTCGAACATTTGTTGCTCCTCCGCAGTGAGAACACCCGGCGCCGGCGTAGGCTCAGGCACAGGCTCGGGGGCAGGCGGTGGCTCAGGAGTCGGCGCGGGATCGGGTTCCGGCTGTGGCTGGGGCACCGGTTTCGGCCTCAGCACGATCCTATAATCCGGGATGGTTATGCGATACGAGTAGTAGACGATTCGCCCCGTGACAGGGTTACGGTAGTTGCCGCTCACATACCGCGACGGGAGTCCGGCGCTCGCGTTGACGTACTCAACGCTGTCCCGGGCGTCACACCCCAGTACGCGGCCCTGCACAACTGTGACGGTCGCCGCCGCGGCCGGCGCGGCCAGCGCGCAGACGAGCATTGCGGCCAGCATGCCGATGATGATCGACCTCGTCGTCGTTCTTTTTCCCATTTGCATCCTCCCTTCGGATTTTGCCTCTCTGTCAGGGCTTGGGTAGCTCCCTACAACCTACATTCTATGCCACCTTCTGTAAACATCTCAATCTCGCCAATCATCGCATTCGCCCTTTAGGCTGGCGTATAACCCAATCTCATGCCAATAACTGGCCCCACCGGCAGTTTTAGGACATTGATTTGGCATCGCTGGCCGATGGGACAAAAAGGGAAGGCCGCGGACCGCGGCCCCAATTTCTCTTGAATATGATCCCGAGTATTATTCGGATTGTTACCGGCGGTCACTACTGTATTCGCCGGAATCGAGCGGTTTGTGACCCGGGGGTATGACCCGGGAGGAGCGCCTACCCCCTCGGCATACAATCGCTCTTGACGAACTGGGCGAAGATGAATCCTTGCCTGCCGTCAACTAGTGTGACCTTGAACCACTGGCCCTCCATGGAGACGATGGCGACCTGGGTCCCCCTGGATAGAGTCGCGACGGGAGCTCCCTCGGTGCCCGGCGTCGGCCTGACGTTGACCCACTCGCCTGTTATTGTCCCCGTGCAGGCGGCCTCCACCACAGTGACCTTTATCACAATATGCACCTGTCTGGTCACGACGATCTTCGCCTTGATCTTCAGCACTATCTGGACAGCTATCGGGTCGCCGGTGCCGACGTCGTACGAGATGTGCTCCACATCCACCTGAACGTCAGCGGTCATGTCCTCCATGGCGCCCGGTATATGCACGAAGTCGGCGAACCTGATGTCGTGATGTACTACGTGAACTGTCTGGGCCGGGACGAGACCCTCGTACACCGTCTTCAGGTGAATAATCCCTTCAATGAGCACCTTGTTCTTGATCACCGTGATTCGCTCGATCTGGATGCTAGCTTCGTGTTTAACGACCGACACGACGTCAGGTTTCTCTTCAGGTATGTCGAGCACCGCGGATACGATACTCTGCCGCATTCTCTCCGCGAGCACTTCCTGTATGCGAACGAGTTCCTTCGCCAGGGCGCAGCCGTCCGGAAGGCCCTTGATGTCCACGACCAGTTCCAGCGTACGCACGGTGGTCGCCTTCACCTTGACCTTCAGCACAATGCGTCCGACGACCAGCCTACCGTTGTTGGATACATCGAACTGGGCGAACTCCACATCGCACTCCGCGGTCACAGTCATGTCGGGCTCAAGCCCCGGTATCTCGACGAATTGCTCGAACGTGCCCTCGCCGTGCACCACGTGGACGGTCTGATACGGCGAATCGCTCTCGTATATTATCCGCGCTGAAATCGTTCCCCTGACTATCGCCTTGTTCGCGATGATGTCGATGTCTGTAATGTCGCATTCGACCAGCGAATCGATCACCTGCACCACACTCGGCTTCTGCTCCGGGACCACCACGTCCAATCTGGTCACTACCTGGGATTCCTCGTGCCCAATGATGTCCTCGGCCTTGAACGTTTGCCGCGTGATCTGGATGCCCGGGACTCCCTTGACGTCGGTGACCACCTTCAACGTGGTCGACCTCAGCACCTTGACCCTCAACCGGAGAATGGCTCTCACCAGGACCCGCCTGCTGGGCGGCGTGATCACTTCGAACGAGATGCTCTCGATATCCAGGTGTACGTCAACCGTCATGTCTTCCTCGGCGCCCTCGATCTCCGCGAAGGTGCTGAACGGTATATCCGCGTGGAACACGTGGACAGTCTGTTCGGGCACGAACCCTTCGTAGACGATTTTCAGGTGCAATACGCCCTCGACTATCACCTTGTTCGGAATGACGCTCACGCGGGTAATTTCCTTGTCTACGACGTGATCTATTACCTGGACGGCCTGCGGCTTGATCTCCGGTATCAGGGCCTCGCCGCTGATGTTGACCTGCGTTGTCTTTTCACCGATGACCTCTTCAAGTCTCAGGAGCTCCGTGATTACTTGGCAACTTGCCATGTTTCCCCTCCTTTCCGGTGTAATCATTATGTCTACAATAGGCCCCTACTGTAATATATATGCCGTCCCTCATGCCTTCGCCACTTGAGGGCCGGCGAGCCTGACAATCGCAATCACATCCACATAGATTGAGAGGGGACCCCAAATGGTGACTATGCGGGGGGGCAGGGTGGATTCCATTGGCGCACATCGATGGAGGCATCGCCGCTATTATACCGGCGCGTGACGAGGAGGATTCCATCCTTGCCGCGGTGGGAAACGCCCGCGCCGCAGGGGCCCGTACGATACACGTGATAGTCAACGGCTCGACGGACCGCACCGCGGCAATCGCACTCGCCGCCCGATCCGGCGTACACGTACATGAATTCCGCGAGGCCCTCGGTCTTGACGTTCCCAGGGCCGTCGGGGCGGCGCTTTGCCTCGCGTGCGGGGGATTCATGGGACTCCCGGCGGGCGCGGTGCTGTTCCTGGACGGCGACATGTCGGGACCGGTCGGGGACGCGCTGAAGCGGCTGATCGAGCCGGTTCTCGATGGTCGGCTGGATCTATCGTTGACCCGCTGCTCCACGGGGGTGGAGCGCGGCCCCAATGCCGCGCGCGTGGCGGGCGCGGCGCTGGCGCTGAACAGCCGCCTGGGTCTGAGCGATTCAATCGGGATCTCGTCGCCCTCGCACGGTCCCTCCGCCTGTTCCATCCGCCTGCTAAGGAGCGTAGAGCCGAGGGATTTCGCCACCCCTCCGGTCCTGCTGGCTCGGGCCGTCCCGGGTGGCCTCAGGGCCGGGGTGGGCGTCTCACTGCGTCATGACGCTCTCGGCTCCCCATACCGCGGCGAGGAGTACGCCCGACTGGTCGCAGACACCATCATCGGGGATTGCGCCGAGGCCATAGCGGTGTTCAAGGGGGATCCCAGGACGCGCGAGTTCGAGGGACGCGAATACAGCGGACTCAACCCCAATCGCCGTTTCGACGTGCTGGATTCCGTAGTCCGCTCGATCCTGGCGCAGGCAGGAACACCCTGAAGGATGGGGCGCCGTGGCGGTGAATCTGCTCATAAGAAACAGGGAGAGGGTGGCGAGCCATCAGAAGGTACGCGATATGGGTTGTCGCGCTGGCCTCGCTCGTGGGGCTGTCCGCCGCAGCGGGGATAACCCTACAACACGGGGCACTCTCCAGGGGAGACGGGCCGGGCGCACCCGCGGCGGCATCGCGCGGCCCGGTTGCCACACCCAATACGGACATCCCGTCCGAGTCTGGCGGTGAACTCACTCAAGGCGAGGCGCCCAAAGCGGATGCCGTGCCCAAACGCGCTGTCCTGGTGGTGTCCGCGGCCCCGGGCAAGGTCCCCCAGGGAAGCCTCCTCTGCGTCGCCATCGATGGGGTTCCTCCAACCCCCGAAGTCACGGTCGAGGTGTTCGGCCAGAAACTGAGGGCGTTCTCAATCGGCCCTTCATCGCGCGTTTTCGTGCCGGTGGGAGTGAATCAGCCCCCCGGCGTCTACATGGTTGACGCCACGTGCGCCGATGCCGGCGTGATCCCGGCGTTCTTCACCGTCCTGCCGACCGAATTCCCATCATCCAGGATAACCGTGACCAGGGAAACGGCCGAGTTAACCCAGGATCAGGCCAGGATACAGAGGGATCAGGCCCTTGTGCGCAAGGCCAAGTCGTCGACCCACTCAAAGCCGCACTGGGCGGAACCGTTTTCCCTACCCCTGGAGGCTCCGGTGTCGACGCCTTTCGGCCATACCAGGTACGTCAACGGTCGCGAATCGGGGAGACACTGGGGGATCGATTTCGCCGCCGACGCGGGGACTCCGGTGAGGGCTTCGAACTCGGGCAGGGTGGTCGTAGCCGCCACCCTCCATCTGAGCGGCAATACCGTGGTGATCGATCACGGCCTGAATCTGTTCACGTCGTACCTGCACATGAGGGACATAGTCGTGAAGGAGGGTGGCCTCGTCGACAAGGGCGCTGTGATCGGGCACGTGGGCTCAACCGGGTTTTCCACCGGCCCACACCTCCACTGGTCGGCCACGTGCGGCTCGAACTCATTCGACCCTTCCGCCCTTCTATCGATAACGTACTAAGCGGGGATGACGTTGACCCGCTCCACCACGAACCCCTCGAGGCGAGTCCCCTCCCCGGCGCAGGCGTTCGCCCCGCGCGGATTCGACCGCACAATCTCCTGAACGCTTCCTCCGCGCGACCGGACGACGGCGTAGCCGCCGGGTGACGCCTCGACGCTCCAGAAACCCTCTTTCGGCGGCAATCCCAGGATCTCGCATAGCAGCGCCCTGATAGGTCCGCCGTGGGATACGACGACTATCGTCGGGATGTCGTCGCCAGCCTCGTGGCGGTTGGGCGCGAGGGGCGCCGGCCCGGCGATCCTGCGGCGCGGGGCGGCGATCGATCCGGCGGCGGTGGACTCGGCGATGATCCCGCGCAGCGCGGCCACCGAACGATCGCGCAGTTCGGTAAGGTTTTCGCCATTCGGGGGCCTCGTGGAGACGGGGTCATCCAGCCACTGACCGTATAGACCAGGCCAACTCGACGCGATCTCGCGCGCGGTGAGATTCTCCCAGTCCCCAAATGCCATCTCTCTAAGCCCAGCGCGCGGCGAGACGGTGAGTCCGTGAGGTGCCGCCACGTGTTCGGCTGTT
>JAHDPS010000229.1 GCA_018434225.1 Bacillota bacterium | reverse complement strand
CGTGACGGCGATACTTATACAACGCCAGGTGGGTGGGAATCTGGCCGAGGTGCTGGACCGTATATCGACTACGATACGCGAAAGGATGCGCATCCTCGGCGAGGTGCGGACGTTGACCGCGCAGGGGAGGATATCCGGTCTCGTAGTGGCGCTGTTGCCGGTCGGCCTTTGCGGGGTCCTTGCGGTGACAAGCAGGGACTACTTGATACCGTTCCTCACGCACCCGCTTGGGAAGATGCTGCTCGGAGTGGGTTGTATGATGCAGGTCGCGGGTATCGCCATCGTGAGGAAGATAGTGAACATCAGGGTCTGATGTGGCGGCTCGGGCCGCGGGAGGAGCGGGGTTGAATGAGGATGGTGATCGTGGCGCTATCGTTTGCTTCGGTTTTCTCGCTGGTGTACTGGCTCGTGTCTCCGCGGGAGGATATAGCGTCATATCGGGAGAGGCTCATTGCGCTTCGCGGCACCTGCAATGCCCCGGGGATGGGCGCCGGCCGAGAAGCCGGAATGGCCCTGCCTTTTCGCGAAAGGATAGTCGTCCCGATGCTCGACGAGTTGTACGAACGCGTCCAGAGGTGGGCCCCCGTGGGAATCAGGCGGGGGATGGCCGTAAGGCTCGACCAGGCGGGCAGGCCGTTCAGCGTCGGCAGGCTGATAGCGCTGAAAGTGATGGGGGGTTCGGGACTTGCGCTGGCGTACTGCGTTCTCATCGGGAGCCTGGCCGGGGCCCGCGCCTTGTGCGGCGGCCCGCACCTGATCGCGTGTGCGGCCGTCGTCGGCTACCTATTGCCCGACATGCACGTCAACAGGCTCTCCCGCGCGAGGAAGTCCGAAATCCAGGCGGCCCTACCGGACGTGCTCGACCTTCTCTGCGTGTCGGTGGAAGCGGGTCTTGGGTTCGACGGGGCCATGCAGAAGGTGTCGGAAAAGTTCAAGGGCCCCGCCGGAGAGGAGTTCCGCGAGTTCCTCAAGGAGGTGCGGCTGGGCAAATCCCGTATAGACGCTCTGCGGGCGCTTTCGGCGAGGGCGCCGGTGGACGATCTAAAGACGTTCACGGCATCCGTGATCCAGGCGGAGCAGCTCGGTGTCAGCATTGCCAGAGTACTGAAGATCCAATCGGAACAGATGAGGATCAAGCGCAAGCAGAGGGCGGAGGAACTCGCCATGCAGATGCCCGTCAAGATCCTGCTCCCGCTCGTGTTTTTCGTGTTCCCCGCCCTATTCATCGTGCTGTTCGGCCCCATGGCGGTGCGGGCGCTGACCGTGCTGCGATCCATCAGATAGGGGTATCAGGGGTAGGGGGCTTACGGGCGCCAGAAATCGAGAAGGTACTCGAATGTCACCCCCATCGTAATGAAATTACTGGGCCAGCCGAAGATCCCCAGGCGGTTTACCACGTTTGTCCTGTCCCATATGATCGTGTTGCGCAGTTCGTACCCGGCCCTCCTCAACGCGCTTACGACCTCGATGTGAAGGGTGATTCGCCTGTTGTCCCACCACATGTCCGGTACGTTGACGACGCAATGAGCCCTCGGGCGCATCAGGGGTAGAAGCCCCGCGAATATGTCCTCGATTGCCGTCGCGTACTCATCCACCCCCAGCGTACCGAGGTCCCGTGGATCCTGGCTGTACTGCTCCACTTTTCCATACTGCTCGTTACGCCGCATGCCCCCGCGCCGGCTCTTGTTTCTCCTGCTGCGGTTCAGGAGGTTCGCGTAGGGAGGAGAAGTGAGTATCAGGCTGACGCAACCCGGCCTCAGATAGAGCGGTGCGTTGCGCGCGTCCTCGCACAACGCCACCTGCCTAGCGGGCGGCGAGACCCTGGAGACCCCGCGGGAGGAGCCGCCGTCGCTGTCGCCGCCGCTCTTTGCGAGGCCGTTTGGAGTCTGACTGTCGAGGGAGTTGTTCAGCCTGGCGTTGCACAGGTCGGCGTATTCGGGGTTCAGATCGAATCCCACCGCGTTCCTCGCAAGGTCGGCCGATGCCACAAGGGTGGTGCCCGAACCCGCGAATGGGTCCAACACCAGCTCACCCTCATGGGTGAATAGTGAAATACACCTCGTCGCCAGCGAGATGGGGAAAGCGGCGGGGTGAACGGATTTGTCCCTTATGTCCCGGGTCCCGTAGTAGAATCGCCAGACCCCGATCTGCGCCTTCAGCCACTCCTTGGGGTCCATGCAGTTCAGGTGATTTGAAGGGCACGAACACGTCCTATCCGAAGCGATATCCAGGTAGCGCGATCCGGCCGGGGATGGTTCTTCCATGGTCCTCAACCTCTCAACCTGTGAGCGTGAACGTAACGGAGTCCAGAGGTTTGTCGCCGACGATCAGGTCCAGATCTCGAGTCGCCGACTTTCTTGGCGAGCGGCCGCGTAGCGTGACTCCATAGCGACCGGGGTCCGCGTCGCGCGGAACGCGAAAGGAACCATACCATTCGCCGGCGGGCGACGGCCCTGCCAAGGACATAACGGATAGGCCCAGGTCGTAGCAGGACGCTTCCACCTGGATTATGCTTGGCGAAGCGGTCGCTCGGATCGAAACCAACTGTCCGGCCCGGCAGGGGTTGGGTGTGAGTGATCCATCCAAAACGAGCGTTTCTTCCACCCGGAAAGGGGCCTTAGCCCGGCGTTCGGTGCCTTCGTATACCGCCAGGAGGTCGACTTCGTATTCGCCGTCCGGCGCGTCCTCGCGGATGGTGAAACCGCACCGCCATGTGGTGGAATCCACCCGCGTCATCGCGGTGGGAACCGACCAGGGAGTCGACGCCCATACGGATAGCGGACTTCCCATGGCAAGGGCGGTGACGTCGATTCCGTCGCCCGGCCGCACAGACGGCGGGGAGACGAAGCCGCGGAGGGATTTTCTCCTGATGCGTACTGGCTTCATTACAGACCAAAAGGTCTGATCTTGCCTGTCGAGGACCTGGGCGCGATAGTAGTAGGTACCGTCGGGCAGGGCGCCCCCGCCGTTGTTGGAAGAGCCATCCCATGCCAGTGCTGGCGGAGGGGCTCCTCGAGAGCAAGCGGTGTTCATGGTCTTCAGAATGGCGCCGGTATAGTCCGTGACGAAGAAATTCCACGAGATCGCGTTCCTGTTGCGCAACGTCTGTATGTTGAATGTGGTAAAATCATCGATCCCGTCTCCATCGGGCGAGAATTCCGAAGGGGCCGCTTCCGCCCGCACCATGCACGATCTATACACCACGGTGGCGGACTCGGCCCTGTTCATCTCGGTGGTCGGCCTGAGAGAGCCGTCCGGGTAGCCTTCAATGATATGGAATGCGGTAGCGATGGCGAGTGGTTTGAGAAAGCACGGGGAGATCTGACCGCAATCCCTGTAGCGCCTGACTATCCTGGCGGCTTCTTCGTCACGGAGGCTGTCCGCGAAAGGCCCGAGGCCGAGAGCGCGGACGAGGATGCTGAAAGCCTGTTCGCGGGTCAGCGGCGAATCTGGCCGAAACGCGCCCCCTGGGTAGCCCAGGATCATCCCCGCGCGGGCGGACGCTTGTATGTAACCGAAGGCCTTCTTACCGAAGAACGAGTAATCTCGTGGCACGTCGGCGAAGCATGGTTGATCGTAATCCAGCGGCTGCAGCCCAAACGCCTTGGCGAGCATCATCGCGTACTGGGCGCGCGTCGACACCAGGGAAGGGTAGTAGTACGCTTCCCTGTGCTTGTTTCCGTGCCGCCGGGTCATCCTGACCTCTCCGTCGGTGACCTTTTCTTCCCATAGTATGCGGACGTACTCAGATGCCCAATGCCTTCCCATGTCACCATACCAGGGCTCATCCTCCATCGCGGCTCGGGCGGTCCGGATCGGGACCGCTGTAATCGCCAGGGTCGCAAGGATCATTGCCACCAGAGGCATCGCGGTCGTCTTTTTCAGGGCGGGTCCTCCTCCCGCCACGGCACCCTTGCACGCCTGCCACTACCCGGGATTCAACGGGCGATATGGAAATACCTGCCATTACAACCATCTCGGCGCGCCGGGGAATTTGGAAATAAGCAATGGTAAAATTGGTACTATTCGACATCAAAATCTGCAATTTAGCACGCCAAGCGAACTAGTAGGGCGGGCTGATTGTTGGAATGTGTCGAGCGAAACCCTTTGACTTCGGCACGGCGCGACACCTACAATGAAATTGGCAAAACGTGGTACCTGGTGATGAACCTTGGCGAAGGAGAAGGCTTTTCCAGACCGGCCCAGGGGAAAATCCCGCCGGAAAGGAGGCGGCTGGACGATGGCGGCTCCCCGCCTTGGGACGGTCCATTTCCAAAAATAAAATAAGAGCCACCGGCGCCCTTCGACACCACCTCCTTCGCCAGTTTCTTAGCGTGATTGCTATCGTTTAAGTAGTGGTTCATAAGACCAACCGGGAGGCATGGTTATTGGTCAAGAGACGTATGCTGATCGCCCTGTTGGTGGCCGTGATTTCCAGCACAGCGACATTCATTTACCTGGTGCGGAGCACGGAATCCGAGGATGTGGTCGTCGCCGTGGTCGACATTCCCGCCAACAGCCTGATAGGTCCCAGGTCGGTGAGGATTGCCTCTCTGAATAGGGGGGCGGTGCATCCGGGGGCTTATCGCGGAATCGAGGATGTTGCCGGTAGGTACACGAGTCAGGCGGTGGTGGCGGGCGAGCAGGTGCTAAAACACCGCGTGGCAGCTGGCGAACACGGCGGGGTGGTTTCGGGACTGGCGGGGGATCTAAGGGCGATGTTCATCCCAATAGATGACTCCCGAGCGGTAGGTGGCCGATTAAAGCGGGGTGGGCGCGTGGATGTAGTGTTCGTTTCCTCAGGGCAGCATAATCCGTCCGTGGCGAAATGCGTACTCACATCAGTTCCGATCATCCAATGTGGCGTCGCGGGAGACACGGCGGGTTCGAGGGAGAGAGATGGCGGGGCCCCCGGAACTGTAGTCGCTGTGACGCCCCGGGATGCGGAGAAGCTGGCCTTCTGCCTGGAAAACGGCAAGGTGTACTTGACTGCCGTCCCGTACGGGTCCGAACCGTCGGCGTCGCCGGGGGTTACCTGGAAGGATGTGTGCTTCCCGGACGCGCTCACTCAGCCGTGAACCCCGACGATGGTGCTAAACCCGCAGGCGAAACCGCCGGTCCCGCCGGGTTTCCCTGCGCCGCCGAGCCCCGGCTGAAGGCCGTCGTGGTCGGTCCCAACTCGAATAGGGCGAGTATCAGGGTTCCACCGGGGCTGACAGTGGTGGGTTGCGTGGGCAGCGCTGAGGCAGTGGCTTCAATCGTACCGGCCCTGAAGCCGGATGTAGTCCTCGTGGACGAGGCCATGCATGGCTCGCCGGGATTCGCCGAGATGCTGAACCTCGTGAAAGCGGCGTTTCCATCGGTCAAGGTGGAGATCGCCGAAGGTGGGCGGGAACCCGACCACTGCGGCCCGACAGGGTCCGGCAACAGCGGCACAGGGGTCGTTCCGGCATCGGACCATGATCGTTCGGGCGCCAGCGGGCTGATCACGGTATGGTCGCCGAAGGGAGGCGCCGGGACAACCTTCCTGGCCTGTAACCTGGCCGCGTGCGTCTGCGGTAAAGGAAGTCATGGGGTCGCGTTGATCGATTTGGACCTGAAATGGGGAGACGCCGCCATTCACCTCGGAGTGAATGATGGACACACGATCCTGGACGCGCTGCCATACCTGGATGACGCCGCCGTTGGATCCCTCAGGCGCTACATGGCGATAAACAGTAGATCGGGCGTCAATGCCCTATTGGCCCCGGGAAAGCCGGAACTGTCGGAACTGGTCTCGATCAATCAGGTTAGGCGGGCGGTGTCTCTGGCGAAGAAGGAGTATGAGTTCGTTTTCCTCGACACACCGCAGGACGTTGCCCTGGAGACCCTCATGGATCTTCTCGAGGATTCGTCGGCGATCGTTGTCGTAACCACCCAGGACGTTGCGTGTTTGCGTAGAGTAAGGATATCGCTGCAGATGATGAGTCGACTGCGAGCCGGCGTCGAGCGCAAGACCATCGTTGTCGTGAATCAGGCCTCAGATGCGGCGCCGGCGACGGTCTCTCACATCGAGTCATTTCTCAACACGAGAGTATGGTCGACGCTCCCCGCGGACAGGCTCGTTGCGGATTCATCGGTGTACGAGGGAGTGCCGCTGGTTGTATCGGATCCGGGTCACCGCTTGTCGAGGGCCATTGTGAGTGTCGCTTCCCGTCTGTGCCCTGGACTCGAGTTGGAGAAGGCCAGGGGCGGCCGGATATCCCTGTCCGATGTCAAGGCGTTGATCCATAGGAGGGTCGCAAGTGGGAAGCCTGCTGGAACGGCTGGATGAGACGAACGCCGAGCCGCCCCGCGATGGGACGGACGCGAACGGAGAGGCGTTGATGGAGTCGATTCTAAGGCGGGTGCAAAATCGCCTCCTGGCTGATTGCGCGGAGTTGGTAACCGGAGCGAGAGGGAATCCCCGGAAACGCAAGCAGCTCCGTTCGGTGATACTCCAGATGATAGTGAAAGATGGCTTGAAGATTCCGGGCATGCCGAGGGAATCCCTTGTGGAAGCCATCGTGCAGGAGACCGCGGGCTTCGGGCCCATAGACCCGTTCATCCTGGATCAGGGGGTCAGCGAGATCATGGTCAACGGCTCCGGACAGGTGTACGTGGAACGGTCGGGGGCGCTCGAACTAACCGACGTTACATTCAGGGACGACGAACACCTCCTGGAGGTTATCGGGAGGATCGTCGCGCCCCTGGGGAGGAGGCTCGACAGGGCCTCCCCGTACGTGGATGCGAGACTCCCGGATGGTTCGCGGGTCAATGCGATAATACCGCCGCTTTCTCTCACCGGACCCGTTCTCACGGTGAGGAAATTCCCGGGTAAAGCCGTCGCATTGCAACACCTGGTCTGTCTTGGAACCATCACCCCGGAGATGGCGTCATTCTTGAATTCGTGTGTGCGAGCGAGGTTGAACATCATCATCTCCGGGGGGACGGGATCCGGGAAGACGACCACTCTGGGGACGCTGTGCTCGGCGGCCTCGCCCTGCGATCGCATCATCACTATAGAGGATGCCGCCGAACTGCGGATCGACCTTCCGCACGTGATCAACCTCGAGAGTAGGCCTCCGAACATTGAAGGCAAGGGTAGTGTCACCATACGGAGTCTGCTTCGGAACGCGCTACGAATGCGACCGGATCGGATCATAATCGGTGAGGTGAGAGGCGCAGAGGCCTTCGATCTACTGCAGGCGTTGAATACGGGACACATGGGTTCGATGTCCACGGTTCACGCGAACAGCGTGATTGACGCGATGCGACGCCTCGAGAACATGGTCCTCAGTTCGGGGGAATCCGTTCCTCACGAGGTAGTCGAGGAGGATCTCAAGTCCGCGATTGACCTGATGATACAGCAGGAAAGAACCCCCGACGGCCTTCGGAAAGTGACGGACATCTCGCTCGTCACCAGGGTGAACGGCGGCAAAAGCAGGAAACCTGTGCACAGGGTGTTCAGTTGGGAACCCGAAGGGGCGTGTGGGGTACCCGGAGGTCGTTTCGTCAGGCACACCGTTGCCGGTCGAATTCCGCAGGTAACCGCCAAGTTCAGGCTGTGCGGCATGAACATTGAGAACTGGCTTGGGGGTGGTGATCTCTGAGTCATCTCACGCCGGCTATCATCCTGTCCGTCGCTTGCGTGTTTCTGTGCAGTTACGTTGTGGCGAGGCTCGCCATCGGACACTTGCCCGGGGGGAGACTGGCGAGCATTGCCGCCGCGCACGACGGCGCCCCCGGCCGGAATGGCGGGTCGCGTAGCGCCAAGCCCCGAGCAATAGGCTGCCGGCTATCGTACCGCCGCGAGACGCTCGAGGAACAGATGGAGTGCCTTTCGTTACTTCTCGCGGGCGCCTTGGCCACCGGCCATACTCTGGTGCAGGCCCTGGAGAGCTGCGCGAACGAGATTACGGGGTATCCACTGGGGCCCGAGATTCGCCGCGTCGTTGACGGCTATCGAGTTGGCACTCCCATACTGACGGGCCTCATCTCAATGGCCGACAGATTGCGTCATCCAGACGCGGACTACCTGGTCCGTGTGATAGAGATACACCTGATGAGCGGCGGGGATCTCAGGAACGCCCTGGGAAGTGTGGGGGACACGATACGGGAGAGGCGTTCGCTCCGCTGGGAGGTCCGAGCCGGGTGCGCGGACGCGAGACTGTCCGCCGGAATCATGGCGGCGTGCCCGCCCGTGCTGATAATCTTCACGGCCGCAGCGCGGCCCGAGATGCTTCAGGCCCTGGTGGGCACGTCGCTCGGCCGGATCTGCTTAATGTACGGGCTACTCTCCTGGTTGATGGGGTTGTACCTGTCGAACAGGGTTACAAAGGTGGACGATGGCTGAAACATCGCTGATTCAGGTGGGGATCTCGGTTGCGTGCGGTCTCGCGTGTTTGGCCTGGTATACCCTTGTCGTCGATTTGCTGGCGCGGGGATATCCCCGTAAGCTTCGCCTGCTCGCGGCCGAAGGTGAGAGCGCGGAATCACAGGCTTTGCCGCGTCTTTCCATCCGCGCGACAGGGGGGCTGATGCGGGTTCTCCGGGAATCCTCGGCGAGGACCCGGATCGAACGGTCTTTCCCTGAGGTGATCGACCTGATATTGGTATGTGTCGACGCCGGGATGAACCTTCACTCCGCCCTCAAGTACGTGGCTCACGTAACCGGCGGTCCCCTGGGGGATAGGCTGAAGCGGTCCGTTCACGTGATGTCTACCGGTCGCGGCTTGAGAGACGCGCTGAAGGAGTTGTCGGGGAACGATTCCTCTCCGGCTGTGAGATTCTTCGTGACCACGATGGGATTCTCATATCTGCGCGGCAACCCCATGTCGGAGGCGTTGAGGGCACAGGCATGGATGGCACGACAGCGCAAGAGAAGATCGGTGGAAGCGTCCGTGAGGGCGATGCCGACGAAGATAGTCGTGTGCTCTATAGTGTTTTTCATGCCCGCTATTCTTGCGGTCACCGTGTTGCCGGCGGTACTCGTGTTCCTGGGGTCCAAATGGTGAGAAGGGGGGAGGCGATGCGTAGGAAGCGTCTTGCGGAGTCTCTCCACGCGACCTTCGCCGCAGGGCTTCCGAGTCCATGGACAACGCCGAAGGCCCCCTGCGCTATCACGCCCACGAATTCGGAAATGTGGCAGGAATGCACTTGAGCAGGCCGAAATCACAATGATGGTCATACTTGGTCATGGGTGCTGAAGGGGGTTTTATCATGAGTTACTCACCAAAACTATCGTCGGCGTTCAACGATACAAACAACCGCAGTACACGTATTTCACCCCAATCAGGGATGTGTTCCCTTTGTACAGAGGAGTGTCCAGGTACATGCGAAATTGCCCTGGCAGCGGTTTTAGGGATGCGGACTGTATATCCTACCAATACGGGCGCCAATCAGATCGCTTCCGAAAAGGATTATCCAATTGATTTCTCCCACTTCAATATCAATGGCCGTGTATTTGGCGCAGTCGGTGCCGGCGAAACCTATGAAGAAGCGAATATCTATCACGTGAAATTGGGACGTGCGTTTGGGAAGTACAATCCGGTGAAAATGACTATGCCGATCATCTTGCCGGCCTTGATCAAGATGAATTGGCAGGATTATTTCGGCGGCGCCGCCATGACGGGCGTCTGCTGCGTGATCGGAGAAGATGCCAGGAGTAAGGATCCGGAACTACTGATCAAAGGCGGGAAGGTGACTCATTTTCCCGCTCTCAAAAAGATGCTGGATGCCTTCCGTCAATATGACCGTGGATATGGACAGATTATTGTG
>JAHDPS010000130.1 GCA_018434225.1 Bacillota bacterium | reverse complement strand
TGAGGAACCCTCGCGACCGTTCTACAAGATCGAATCGTATATCGAGAAGAACCTTGGTAAAGACGCTTTCGCGGGGATTCATTTCGAGGAGGATGGGAGTCTCTTAGTCTTGCTGACCAAGGACGCATCTGCGGAGCACAGGGAGGCGATCCAGTCGCTGGCGGATGGCGACAATGTCGCGTTCAAGACCGTTACGTATTCTCTCCGCAAGCTGATTGAAAAGCAAGGGGAGATTGCCGACCAGACAAGCAGTTTGGCTGACAAGGGTATCAAACTTCAAGCTGCGCTCGACATCGCGGCGAACCAAGTAAGGGTGGGCATTCTACCGTTCAATGAAGACAACTCTAAAGCCATCTACAAGCAGTTCGGCCATGAAATGGTCGTTGTGGTCGAAGGCGAATACATGCACACTCTCCCAGGTCCCATGGGGGATACCACCGGTCAGACGGCGCCGGCGGGACTTACGAGCGGAACTCCCGGTGCTGGCAATGCCACAAAGGTTCAGACGGAGAATGTGCTGCAGCGCATCATCCGAGTAATCCAATCGTGGTTCAAGGACCTGTTCAAATGAGCGAAGTCGGCTCGATGAGCGCCTTAGAAGTTCGAGTGGAGAGGGCTGCACAGTCCCGCGTTGAATCGATACTCCGCGACTCTAAGGGGAAGCGAGGGCACCGCCGTGCAATCAACAATCAAGTTGGACAAGGACAAACGCATCGAGATGATCTGCCACATCAAGGACTACTTCCTCAAGGAGAGGAACGAGGAGTTGGGGGATCTGGCTTCTTCCCTGTTGTTGGATTTCGTCATTGAGAGACTGGCCCCGGAATTCTATAACAGGGGGGTCTACGACTCTTACCTGTATATGAGCGATCGCATTCAGGATCTGCTGGAGATCCAGAAACCCCAATGGAACTCCAGCGCCCGGACGGCGTCTATCGAAACGTAATGTCTCGATAGGGGGTATTCGCTAGTGTCAAGGAGAGGCGCAGGAATCGCACTGATTGCCGTAGCCGCTTCGCTATACTCCACACGCTACCTGAGCGCCGCGATATTAGGATCGGGAGTGAAGTCCTGGAACGCAGAGCTTTTCGCAGCCATGCTAGAGTATACTGGTCCCAACCTGCTCAGGTTGTCGGTGTTGTCGCTTGTCGCGGGCCTCTTCTACCTGGCCTGGTCGGGGTTCGGGTCCGTTAGGAAGTAGGATACACCTCTTCCGCCCGCACCTGCGCTGTGGGGGAAACGCACCTGACATTTCTGAGAATGTCCTGAAGGTGCGCGCGCACCCGAGCTTCGCCGATGCCCCTGGGGGCATATACGAAGAATAGCGCCTCCGTGGTGGCCGGCGTTATCCGGGTCCGCTGGTCCGGTCCGTAGATCACACTGGAGATGACACCGCGGTCATCTGTTACCATCATGTCGTTGAGCTTCAGTTCCTGTTCCTGCCCGTTGAGCCTCGTATAGCGCTCCTGCCCGCTCGAGACGCCGAGCGTCAACGGTGGGCTGATTTCCCGGAAATCATGGCCCGCAGTAAGGAGGGCGTTGTCCAGTTCCGCCATGAACATCGCCTCGACCACGGCCGCGACCCTCGGTATCGTCTTGCCCTTCAGGGCCACGGATTCAAGCTGGAGCTGGACGTGATAGGTCTTGTTGAAGCGCTTGAAGTAGGCATCGTACGCCTGGACGACCGGCAGGTCCATTATGGAGGCCCTATCCTTGAACCTGGAGCGCAGCGATTCCTCCAATTCGGCCTTGGCTTGGTCGAGGGCCGGATCATGATCCGGGTTCTCGACGCCTTCGACGAGCAATAGGCCGACGCAGGCGCCGGGGTATGCCGATTTCCATGCTTGTGTCACATCCAGCATGAGCGTTTCCCCCTATTGATTCAGGAATTCTCATCCGTGGCCGTCAGATCATGAGACCGGGTTGGAGTGCGTAAGGATGCCGGCGAGCTCTGCAAGGCCTCCCAGGTACTCGGCGACATCGCTGCCCTGCTTCCGCCCCGCATACTTCTTAT
>JAHDPS010000285.1 GCA_018434225.1 Bacillota bacterium | reverse complement strand
GATGTCGGGGTCCTCGCGCAGGACGGAGCGAAGCCCTTCTTCAAACGAGGGTGTATCCGATCCGACTTCGCGCTGGTTCACGATGCTCCGCTTGTGCCTATGCAAGTATTCGATGGGATCCTCAAGGGTGATCACGTGGCAGTTTCTGTTCTCATTGATGAGATTCACCATTCCGGCGAGGGTCGACGATTTGCCGCATCCGCTGTGGCCCGTCACCAGGACGAGTCCGCTGGGCCGCATCGCCAATTCCGCGACAACCAGCGGCAGCGAAAGTTCCCCGAGAGACGGCACCTTGGGCCACAATATCCTGATGGATATGGCCACAGAGCCCCTTTGCCGGAATGCGTTGACCCTGAACCTGCCCACTCCCGAGAGACTGTAGGAGAAGTTAACCTGTCCCCTGAGATCCAACACGGTCTTATCCTGCGGTCCTGCCAGCCTTGCCAGCGCGTCCGCTGTGTCGGCGGACCGCAGGGTCTCCGATTCTCCGCGGACCAGTTCACCGCCGATCCTGAACGACGGCGGGGCCTCCACGGTCAGGTGGAGATCCGACGCATGACGCGAGACTGCTTCCTTCAGGATCCCCTCAATGTCCAACTCCCGCTTCCCCCGATCCTCTATGAGTACTATCGCGCCTGTCGCTCGCCGCCGAATCGACAGACACACCCACAATTCCTATCGAATGGATTCGCCCTTTTATGAACGTTGCTGTCAGGAGTTCCCTGCTATTGGGAGCCTTCGACGGGATAAAGGGCTTTCCTCCCAGGCATCGAGAGAGCGGCAGGCAATGTCAAGGGGCGCAATGAATCGGAGGGCGCGAGCGAAAACGGCGGACGGCGGCTGGTTTTGGATCCAGGATCTTCATGAACTCCTCGAGGAGGAACGGCTTAGAAAGGTGGGCGGACGCGCCGGCGTCTCGCGCGGCGCCCTCGAGATGGTCGTAACAGGGGCTCGAGAGGCTGATTATTCGCCCGACATATCCGCTCTCGCGCATCAGTCTGATCGCGTTCACTCCGTCCAGCGCGAGCGAGCCCGCTCCGAAAGGCCCGATCTCGATGAAAACGGCATCCACCTCCAGAGACATGGCGCTTCGCGCGGCATCGGAGGGATCCGTCGCGAAATACACCGCTTCGACGCGGTCGCCCATCATCAGACAGCACGCCGAGAGAATCTCTCTGACGCACCAGTGGGATTCAGATAGAAGGATCTTCACAAGCAGTCCTCCAGAGTCCCCGTGCCAGCCTGACGCCATTGTACAATACGATTACTGTCATAGTCTGTCAGTTTATGGGTCTTCGATACATGAATCGTGTAAACAGCCAGCCAAACGGTCCGTCAATTGTGGGGTGCGTCCCCGGGCATCAGCCCTCTGGCCTTCAAGTACCGCAGTACGAGGCGTTCCGCTTTCCGGATGAGCCTGGTCCACGCGAACTCGCGGGGGCTCACCGGTTGGACGAGGATGGTGCGCAGGCCCAGGGCGTTTCCTCCAAGGATGTCCGTGAACACCTGGTCACCGATGACGGCCGTGTTGGACGAGTGAGTGCCGAGGCGCCTCATGGCTGAGCGGAACGAGGAGGGCAGCGGTTTAGTGGCGGGACAGATGAACTCGGCGCCAAGCGACCGCGCGAACGCGGAGACCTTCGAGGCACGAGTCGAATTGGAAACGATGCAGCATGACACGCCCGCATCGCGCGCTTTGTCGAACCATTCCTCCATCTGTGTGGTGACTTCGTGCTTGTCCCATTCGACGAGGGTGTTGTCGACGTCCACTATCAGACCGTCTATCCCCCGCCTTTTCAGTTCGCGGGCATCCACGTCGTAAACCGACCGGCGATACTCATGCGGGCAAACGAACGACGCCAGTCCCTTCGCCACCCGGTCCCCTCCGCTCGCGGACGGTCCCCTCGCACGCCCAAGCACGCGTCGATCCCCTCCCGCACGACTCTTCCGGTCCCGTGCAAGCTTAGCATGGCGTCATTCCCGGAGTCAAACGGATCGGGCGCACGCCGTCCTCATACCGTTGTGATCTGGCGCGCGAGCCACGCGCGGCGGCACGCGTCAACTCCTGCACCACAGCTTGAATCAACTCGATTCGTGCGCCACAGCATGAATCGCGGCGAAATCCATGCGTACAACACGTACCGCAGCCGGACCCATGCTGTAGCGCACGGGTCCGGCTATGCGGCCATACACCCTTCATTGCCGGCCGACACACATCTCCCTGCTGAGCTTGTGCACCGCCTTCTTCTCTATCCTCGATACGTAGGAACGGGATATCCCGAGTAAGTAAGCGATCTCCCTCTGCGTTCTCCTCTGGCTCCCGAACAGGCCGTACCTCATCTGCAGCACCCTGCGTTCCTTCTTGTCGAGCACCCTCAGTTTCTCTATGAGCCTCGCCTCCTCGAACCCCTTGTCGACCACCTCGGGAATGTAGTCCGGGTCCGAGCCAAGTACGTCTATCAGGGTGATCTCGTTTCCTTCCCTGTCGATCCCGATGGGATCGTACAACGAAACCTCCGACCGGGTCTTGCGGGTGGATCTCAAGTACATGAGTATCTCGTTCTCGATGCACCGCGCGGCGTACGTGGCAAGGCGCGTGCCCTTGCCCTGGTTGAAAGTGCTGATCGCCTTGATCAGTCCCACGGTGCCTATCGAAATCAGGTCTTCGGGATCCTCCACGCAGTTATCGAACTTCTTAACAATGTGCGCGACGAGGCGAAGGTTTCGCTCGATCAATACGTTGCGGGCGTGGGAATCCCCATTCTCAAGGAGCCCTAGATGCCTGGCCTCTTCTTCCTCGCTCAAGGGCTGGGGGAACGTGTTCGGGCAGTTCACATACGATGTCAGGAACGACAGCCACTTCGGCAACACCTGCCCCAGCAGGACAAGGAGTCCCTCCATAGCGCCACCTCCGAGGCATTGCATCATCAATTATATGGAGGGTGGGCCCGGCCGGTGCGTGTCCGAGGATACAAAAGTCGCAGGGCCGCGGTCGGGTTCCGCGGCCCTGGAATCAAGTGTGGCTGGTAATCCTACCTGTGGTGCAATCTTGGAGCCGCTATGAAAGAAAGTCCGCGAGATGTGAGGGCGGCGGCCGAGTGATTCACCGCATTGTGCTTGTCCAGGTAGTTCCTGGCCAGAGCTTCCCAATCCCCGCTGTCGACGACCTCCCGCTTATCGCGGAAGTAGTCGAGTATGTCTGAATTGTGCCCACCCTCCGCCTCGATAGCCATCTCGACCTCCACGTCTCCTCCTTCGTGCTTCGCCGATATATTTTTCACCTTGCCGGCTATCTCGAGGAGATCTTCTCTCCTGTCGTATGGCTGGCGCACGATGCTCTTCCAAGTCTCAGTGATGTGATGCTCGAAGCGCACCACATCCTCGAAACCTAAGCCCCTGCGGATCTCCGCCGTTATCTCCATGGTTTCGTTGTCGATGGAGTTACTCCAGTTGAAACCGACGAGCGGTGTGGTGCCGTCTTCCCGAGCGAACAACTTCGCGCCGACCAGGGTCCACATCGCCGCGTACGGGTTGTCGTTCCCCATGAACACCGATATCTTGAACTCATTGTCTATTCCCAACTTGTGAAGCATGTAGCCCAGGAACACCGTGCCGGAGTTGGTGTTGAGCACCTGCCTGATACCGTAGTTCGTGTAGTAGTATAGGAATTCGTCGACCCATTTGAGAGCGTGCTCGTTCGGCTGGCCGATGCCCCCGAAGTAACCCGTGATGGTGGCGGGGCCGCCAAGGTGCACGTTGGAACCGTCTGTCCCCTTGGTATCGAGGGTCTCCACGTAACTGGCCCCCATGACCTCCATTGCGGCGGCGAAGGCCAGGATGTCCCCGTCGTCCTTTTCCTGTTCCTTCATCTTGCGCACGCGGATGAATCTGCCCGGCATCAACTCGCCCCGGGCTATCGCCTGTTCGGCCTCAAGTCGTATCCAGGGAAAGTACTGCGCGGCGCTGATCTCCAGGGTCACCGCGAAGTCGTCCTCGAATGTCATCGCCCCTGCCCTATCGCCCAGAACCTTCCTCCTGTACTGCTCCACGGTTACGAAAGCCCCTGCGTCACGCCTTTCGATTAGCCACTCGACGTCCTTCAGGTACGGGGAATCCTCCGCCTTCAAGCGGGCCACCAGGTTTTCGATCTTCCGCGCCTCGCGCGCCTTCCGATTAATCTCCTCCGGAGTGCCGTACTTGGCCACCACGTCGAGCAGGGCCGAAACCGCTTCATTTCTACCGTCCATGAGCAGGTCGTTTATCGCATCTATCTGGCCGGCACCGATTTTGAGCCGCTCTCTCAGGTCAGCCACGACAATGACATCCCCCTTCCTCTCGCGAGAACATCTAGAGGATCTATTCCAGTGATGGCCGGAGATTCCTCGTGAGCGGCGGCCCGGGGGGAAACCCACGAGAGTATCAGGGATGATCCGAGCCGCCCTCTTCCAGGAGGTCCTTCATCAAGGCCCGG
>JAHDPS010000007.1 GCA_018434225.1 Bacillota bacterium | reverse complement strand
TCAACGGGAGAACACCTGTCCTGCAAGCAGGAGATGAGGGTTCAATTCCCTCTTGGTCCACCACTGATAAACACATCACTTGGACGTGGCCTGTGCATGCCCACGTCCCTGCTCTCATGAGTGTTTTCGTTTTCATCTGATTAAACCTTCTACCTGCACCTGTGGTGCACGATGCTTTCCTCGCTTGACGTAGAGAGCCACGTCTTTTCCGCAATGAGCCTACCAAAGCATGGCGGGTTCACTCTTACAAAAAATGCAGAGGAGGACTGATTGGATTGCTTAATCTCGGAGGCCTAATTACAACCAGTATGTCGGATCAGGGCGTTTCTCTGCGAATGTTCGCTGAACTGGCGGGCATTCCGCGGACCCTGCTCTCAAACGCCATCTGTTACCATGTCCGTGTGCGGATACCTCCTGCAGTCTTGCCGAGAATTGCCGCGGTATCGGGCTTCAGCCTAACCATGCTCATCAAGGCCGCGGAAAACGAGGCAATTGTGAGCAAGGTAGTTACTCCGGCAGCACAAGAAGACCTATGCGCCGAGATAGCGCGTCTACACCTTATCCCCGAAGGCGACTCAAAGTGCAGGCTTGCGAGTACCAACGAAGCCAGTCGCCATTTCGGCCGCTGGCTCAACCATGTGTGGGGAGCCCATCCCCTGCGCTCCCCGAAGGAGAATCCCCGATGCCCCAGGCAGGCCTTAACAAGTGCCCCCATTGCGGCGCAGAGGGCAAGTTATACGTCCGCGGTGGTACGTTCTGGGCGGCAGGGGTGCCTTTGCGCGAAGACGGGACGTACAACCTGAGCGACGGCAATGAGTACGCGACCGAGGATGAATTGATCGTGTGTAATGCCTGCAGGACAGAGTACCTCCTGGAGTATGTGGAAGGCGATCCAACCCTCATCCCACTGAACGAGGTGTTTGATCTTGAGCTCCCCGGAGGACCGAAGGGGAGACTCTATTCGGACGACAAGTCAACGACCATTGAAGCAGAGGGCTCGGATGGAACCATGAGGCTGGAACTCTCGCTGGTTGCCGTGCGCCGCGTCTTCAGACGGCTGCTGGCACACATCTAGCGATAGGAGGGAGTCCATGACACACGCTAGAAAGATCCTCATAGCCCTATTGGCGGCCGTGCTGGCCGCTCTTGTGTTTCTATTGGCCCGATGCGCCTTAGTGGTTGCTGAACGGCAACCGAGGCCTGTAGAAACGCCTGTACTTAGTGAACCCGAAGGGCTCAAGCCATCTATTCGCCAGGTGGAGCGCGACGGCGAAGTCAGTCGCTCCCGCTTCAGGTATCGAACGCAGGTCATGATAGTGACCGCGTATACCGCTGGCAAGGAATCGACCGGCAAGGAGCCCGGCGATCCTGGTTACGGGTTTACGACATCCAAAGAACCCGTACATACCGGCTGTATTGCGGCTGACCAGTCCATACCGTTCGGCACCCGGATTTACATCCCCGGATATGGCTGGGGTGTAGTGAAGGACCGGGGCGGCGACATCAAAGGCGACAGGCTCGACGTGTTCATCCCCGGCCTGAAAGAAGCCCTCAAATGGGGCCGCCAGACGCTCCCATGCGTTTTCGAGTATCCATTCGAGCATCCAGATGTGGGAAAGGACGGTGAGCCAATCTGAAAAAGAGGTTCAGTTTCCAGTGGAGGTAGGGTTGCAACGAGCTGACTCTATCTCGGGCTGATCGCCTGACCCGCCGGGAGTAATCCCGGCTGCATTTGTCTTTCACGATCATAAGCAATCCGGGTTTAACCGGTTGACCGTTATTCTGGGCATATGCCCTTTGGCCATGTTAGGCATGTTCTGATGGCCGGCGACTGAATCCCAGGTGGAATTCGACATGATCGAAAGCCACGAATCCATTACAAAAAACGAGGAGGTGGAAGCCCTCCGGAGGGTTGTCATACTCGTCCTTCCGGACGAGGCCTCCGGATAGGGCGAACGGATGACGATGTTGGATGAGGCGATGGAAAAGATCGTCGCTCTTCAGGAAGCATTGATGAGCCGCTTCCTGGAGCGCGAAGAGGCAATCGAGGGGTCCATAGTGGCCCTAGGTTGCCGGCAGCATGTGTTGTTTGTGGGCCCCCCGGGAACCGCGAAGAGCGAGATGGTTGCGGCGCTGACCGCGGCAATCAAGGGGGCCAAGTACTTCGAGTGGTGCTTGGGGAAAGACTCAAAGACCGATGAATTGTTCGGCCCCCTAAGCATCAAGGCCTATCAGGAAGGCCGCTACGAACGTGTTTTGGACGGCACGCTCCCCGAGGCGGACATCGCTTTTGTGGACGAGGTGTTCAACGCGAACACCACGGTGCTGAACAACATGCTGAAGGTGATGAACGAACGAGAGTACCGGAACGGTGGGAACATCGTCCGGTGTCCGCTGATCACCCTCTTTGGGGCCTCAAACCTACTTCCCCAGGGAGAAGACGAGACAGTCCTCGCGGCTTTCACCGACAGGTTTCTATTGAAGTACAAGCTGAACTACATCGCTGAAGACTCGAACTTCCAGTCCATGATGATGCTCTCAGGCCCCCTGCAGATGCCCGAGGTCACGATGGATGACCTGCGTCTCTTCCAGGAAGCGGCTCAGGCGATTCCCTTTGACAAGGACACCCTCGACGCCGCGACCATCGTGAAAAGAGCGCTGCAACAGGAGGGCTTCCGGCCTTCTGACAGGCGGTGGAGGCAGGTCGAGGATGCCCTCCGTGTGAAGGCGGTTCTCGCCGGGGCCACCGAGATCGATCCCGAGCGTGACTTTGATATCCTCGCCCACATCCTGCCGCCGACCCCTGAGGAGAGGAGATCGGTAGGGAAAGTCCTCAGAAAAACCATCGATCCCCTTGGTGAGAGAGTCGCTGAGGCCCTGGAGATAGCACAGGAGCAAATGACGCTCTCTTTGGCCGATCCGGCCGACACTGCGAAGGCCACCGAAGCATTGAAGAAGATGACAGCCTCCATCAACGACATGCGCATCCTCATCCACAAATCCCCCGGCAGTTCGCGCCGCAAGGTGCAGAACGCGATGGAAAGGATCCTGAAAATGAAGAACGGGGTGGTGGAGACATGTCTCGGTGGGCTAAACGTGGCGTAAACCTACATGACGACGGTGTGGTCAAGGCCGACGGCTGGGATAAAAGGACGTACGCCACGATTCGCGATCAGGCGAAGTCTCTCAAAGAAGCCGAAGAAGCCGCCCGGAAGATAGTGCCAACCGGGCCCGTGCTTTTTCAGGATCTATGGGCGGGCCTTTTCAAGGCCGCTCCTGAACTTGAGGAGACCGTATCGCCATCTCTGAAGATCAACAAAAAGCTCATAGAGCAGACCGTGAATTCCCCCTCCTTCCAGGAGATCCGGGAAAGCACCAAACTGGATGAATGGGGCGCCGCCCTTGGCGCGTTGTCATTCGGAAAGAAGCTCGTCGAGGTGCTTCCCGAGGAAGTCCGGAAAGAAGCCGAAGAGGCGGCTCGTAAACAGGCTGAGGCCGAAAGGATGAAACAGATGGCCCAGCAACTCAGGGAAGCCGCCAGAAAAGCCGAGAACCGGGCAAAGAAGGAGAACGATCCGGAGAAAGCCGCTCAGGCTCAACAGGAAGCCGCCCAGAAAATGGCCCAGGCCGAGCAACAGAGTAAGCAGGCCGAAGAGGCCATGTCTGCGGCAGCCGCTCACGGCGACAACGCCGCTAACGGCCTGGAATATAAGGCGGTTCAGGCGGCAATCAAAGCGGCTGCTGGAGAAGCGGAGGAGACCGCTGAGATGGCGGCCGCGCTTTCCTGGGGTACCGGGCCAGGCGGGGGTAACCAACTCGACGGAAAGCAACTGTTTGAGGCGGCCGAAGCGCTCAATCGGAACGAGAGCCTGAAGAAGATGGCGCGCCTCGCAGGCCGGATGATCCGGATCGCGATGAACAAGCAGCGCAGCAAAATACTCCGCGAACCAGCAGAGGTTGTGAACGTCTGCCTGGGGGACGACATCAGCAACGTCCTTCCAACTGAACTAGCGCTTCTTTGCCATCCCGTCCTGCAACACGAATTCTTCCTGAGATACTCAAAAGGGGAGTTGCTGCAGTACGAGACTAAGGGGCGCGAGAAGATGGGGAACGGGCCCATCATCCAGTGTGTGGATACCTCTGGATCGATGGGCGGAGGCAAGGACATCTGGGCGAAAGCGATTGCTCTCACGCTGACCAAGATCGCGGCGAGGGAGCGCAGGCCATTCGCCTTGATCATCTTTGGCTCTTCCAGCGAGATCAAGGTCTACAAGTGGCCCGATCCCTCGAAGGCTGACCCCGCCGAGATCGCGGACGCCGCGATGTTCCAGTATGGCGGCGGGACTGACTTCGAGCGGCCACTAGACGAGGCAAAGAAGATTATCGAGGATTCGGTGTTCAAGCGGGCGGACATTATCTTCACAACAGACGGCATCTGCAACATCAGCGACGAGTTCCTGGCCGACTTCAAGAAGTTGAAGAAGGCCAAGGAATTCTCCTGTTACGCGGTGGTGTTGCCGCCGGGGACTACTGAATCCGTGAAGAAGTTCTCGGATCAGTCGGTCCTAACGACCGTAGACAACGACTCCGCCGCTCTGGATCTCGTCTTTTCCGTCTAACCCCTCAGATCGCGAGGTGAGATAAAGGGGCCGCCTTCGGGCGGTCCCTTCAGTCGTATGGTAAAGACGCTGTACTACAGCTACTACGACCGGAAGAACCAGAACCACGCGGTTTTTCTCCGCTTCGACGAAGCCGGGGAGATGGTTCCTGCGGATGCCTTCAAATGGGCGAGAATCATCGCCATGAAGCTCTGGGGAACCGTGAACTCGTACTCGAAAGTGAGGGCCAAGGGACTTCCGGGGCCAGCCTGGTGGTTTGACTGCTCAGGACATGCGGGATACGTCCTGGTGGCCTGGGCTTCAAAAGTCCCTACCGCCCTTCACTGCCACATGATAGATGGCATGCCAGTGTGGAACAAAGAGTGGGTAAGGCGGCACCCGGAGTTCAAGGACATTGCGGTGTTTGCGTTTGAGGAGAACTCCGGGTGGGCCGACTTCGAAATGGCATTCCCGGACGTATCCCGCTGGATGGTGTTCCGGCGGGAGAGGAGTTGGGCTGAGAACCCTACATTCCTCGACCCTCTGAATCGAAGAGAGTCACCCTTGAGTCCGGCTCGAACCGCCCTGGCGAGGTCCAGGCTGGCGTCTCCCGAGGAGATGGCGAGGCTGGTCGAAGAGAGGCTCGCCCGCGCGGCGCGGCATCAAAGAGAGATGGCCCTTAACGACTGTTCGTAGGAGGTGGGCGTTGTGGAGGTACCTGCCAATCCGGACACAGAGGCCCAACAAAAGCCCATCGTCCGGAGGCTCAAACGGAGGCGGACCAAGACGAAGGTTCTTGAGGCGGCGGTGAG
>JAHDPS010000067.1 GCA_018434225.1 Bacillota bacterium | reverse complement strand
TCAGCACGTCGACGGGGTTCGTAACCACGACTATTACCGCCTCCGCAGGAGCGTGTCTCTCGACGCCGGAGATTATCCCCCGTAGGATCGCCGCGTTGTCCCGGGACAAATCCGTCCTCGTTTCCCCCGGATTCTGGTTCCGCCCCGCCGTTATGATGACGACGTCGGCCCCCTCGCACAACGATATGCCGCCCGCGTCGATCCTCAGGGGCTTCACGAACGCGCTTCCGTGGATCAGGTCCATGGCCTGTCCCTCGGCCTTGCCGGTGTCCACGTCGATGAGGCCGATTTCGGAGACCAATCCCCCGTCCATCAGCGCGAACGCGGTTGCGGATCCAACGAGACCCACCCCGATGATGACCACCCTAGATCCTACGGCCACCGCGCCCCCCATCGTCGATCCCATCTGTTTTCAGATGATCATTCCCTTGTCATGCTTGGATAATGCCCCCACAACCTGCGGCTGTTATGGTAACACTTGCGGGGCCAACGCCATAGAATGTTGGTGACCATTGGGCGACCTGCGGCTCGGGGGGCCGCAGATAGGAGGTGGGAGGCAATGAAAATCGGTGAACTGGCGCTCGAACCCAGGGACGTCGTGCTGATAAGGGCTCTCCGCCCGTATTCGGGGGCGTTCGGGCAGAGACTCATCGACACGATCGTCGACATGGCGTCCGAGCAGAGCGACGGGAGGGAAGTCCAGGTCCTCAGTCCCGTATGGTTCTCAATCAAACTGCAGGAAGTGATCCAGAACGCGTTCACCCTGTTCCTGATATTGATCCTGCTCCTCTTGTCCACCGGAGAGTGGGGCGCGAAACCGGAGGACTAGTCCATGTTTGAGAAAGGTTGTGGGTGGTCCATGAGTCCCAAGATATCCCCTGAAATATTGTCCATGTCATCGAGTGCCGGGCGGCGCCTGCCCGTTATCATAGAGTTGACACGCGAGGCATCATCGTTGGGCGCAGGGCCAGCCCACATACAGGGTTTTCATTTGAAGTGTCATCTCGGCCTGATCAACTCAATGGCGGGGATCCTTGAAACCGATTCCCTCGAGTCTCTTGACGCGATGCCATCGATTTACAAAGTGTACCCCGACAAGATCGTGCACGCCACGTTACACGTGGCCGTCCCCACCCTGCGCGCGATCATCCCTCACCAGAAAGGCATCACGGGTAAGAGCGTCACTGTCGCCGTGCTCGACACCGGCGTCCACCCGCACCCGGATCTAACTCAGCCATCAAACAGGCTCGTGGCGTTCGCGGATTTCGTCGGCAACAAGCGGTCTCCGTACGATGACAACGGGCACGGAACCCATATCGCGGGGGCGATTGCGGGGAACGGCTCATCCTCTCGGGGTAAATACAAAGGAGTCGCGCCGGAAGCAAGGCTTGTCGGGGTGAAGGTGCTGGACGAAAACGGCAAGGGCCGGACATCCACTGTAATCGAGGGTCTCGAGTGGTGTCTCACAAACAAGTCCCGGCTGAATATACGGGTACTCAATCTTTCAATGGGTTCGGAGGCGACCGCCCCTCCCGCGGAAGACCCGATGTGCAAGGCGGTCGAGCAGTTATGGGACGCCGGGGTCGTCGTGGTCGTGGCGGCGGGCAACGACGGCCCGACTGAAAAGACCATACTATCGCCCGCAACGGATCCCAAGGCCATCGCGGTCGGGGCGATGGACGATCGTCGCACCATCGAACGGAAGGATGACAGCGTGGCAAAGTTCTCCGCCAGGGGGCCAACGCTCGAAGGCCTCACCAAGCCCGATATCCTGGCGCCCGGAGTCGGCATAACGTCTCTCAAGATTCCCCGGAGAATGTTCGGGTTCGGCGCCAGGAGTACGACAGATAAATACAAGGCGCTTACCGGCACATCCATGGCGACGGCTATCGCCACGGGAACAGTGGCGCTCATGGTGGATAGGTTCCCCGATCTGGATCCAGGCCGGATCAAAGAGCGTCTCATGTCGTCCGCTGAGAACAGGGGGTACGACGCCAACACTCAGGGTCGTGGCTATATAGACGCGAGCAGGGCTACGACAGGCTAGGGTCGCGGCGCCCCCATGCATCGCTCGTTCCGCATCGCTTCACTGCCTAGAGGAGGGGATGAGTATGTTTTCACCCTCGTTTTCGCCGCAGTACCATAGGTTATCCAAACCCGCGGTGAGTGCGGTGAGTTTGGATACGAGAGAACGGCCCTCCCCCGAAGCGTCATGGGCGGCCTACCAACTATGGGTGTGGCCCTACAAGTGGAGGAAAACGTCCAGCAACTTGACAGTGCTGGCTCCATACGACGCGCCACCCGCGCCGCAACCGGCGCCACCGCCCGCCGAGGACGCCGTGGTCGACGAGCCCGTCCGGGCGCCGTCGCCTCCCGCGTCGTACGCACCCGCGGCGCCGTCCACGGCGTCACCCGAGTCCGCGCCGGCGGCGCCCACGCAATCGACAGCCGCGCCGTTAGTGACTGCCTCTAATCCCCAGCAGGGGTCTCTCGTGTGGAAGATCCCGCCCACGAGGAAAGGAGGCTAGGGCAATGCGACAGATGGGTCAGCAGATGGGGCCGTTCGGGGCCGCGAACAACATGCTCGTATACAGTAACCCGTTCAACCAGCGCATAGCCGCCGCGTGGCACGAGGGAACCGTGGTGCATTTCCTGGACCTGGGCGAGCCGGATATATCCCCTGGCGGGCAGGCTCTCAATCCCATCTATTTCATCATCACCGGGTTCGATCACCAGGGAACGCCTGTGCTCGTCCAGGGGCAATACTGTGTGTTGAGCCACGTTCCGGGCCAACCCGGGTATTCTCAATTCCACAAGGTCCTCTTCGTGGAGGTCCCGGCCGCTTACATGCCAAACTCGATCAGGTCCGAAGCAGACATACGGTTAGGCGGCTTTCCAGTTCTCGAGTCGGATATGGCGCTGTGCGCGGCCGTGCTCTAAGGAAATCCGCTTGGGACAAGGCTGCGGGGAGAGAACTGTCTTGCCCCCGGAGCCCCCCTTGGCGGCACACCCCCGGGTGTGCCGTCGTGATCTGTTGCGGCATAGAATCTAGGAGGCGCGCAACCGGTGGGGGCGCCTCGATACGGTAACGGAGGTGTGCCCGGATGGAAGAAGAGACTTACCAACAGATGTTCGATCGCATCAGGGAGATGCGCTCGGAGATGGAGCAGATCAAGGCCAGGCTCCGCAGAAAAATCATCAGGGCTGAATCGGGCCCCGTCAGGCTCGAGATGAACGGCTACCAGGAGGTGACGGGCGTTTCCTTCCAGAGGGGCGCCGCCGCGGATCACGCCTTGGAGGAGGGCGTGACATCGGCCGTAAACGACGCCATCTCCCGGTCGCGAATCATGGTCATGGAGGAGATGGGCAGGCTCATGGGAGGCATCTTTCCGCCGGGATTCGGTTCGATATTCGACTAGGAGGTGGACGGCTTGGCGGACGGTTTCGATCAGGAACCCGCTAGCCTCGTAAGGTACCTTGATTCAGAGCAGGGCAGGAACATGGATCCGGTCTCCTATGCGTGTACGCTGGGCCTAATCAACGTGTACGCCATAGTCAACCTGCTGCAATCTCTCGGCCCCAGGCAAGCGGCGATTCAGGCCGAGGGGCCGAAGAAGGGGGCCGATCCGCAGATGCTGGCCCAGGCCATTTCGGGCCTGATGTCCGGCCAGGGCGGGCAGAAGATAAACGCCGGCGCGCTCATGGGCCTGCTGAACATGCTGTCCAGCCACGCGGACAGGTCGTCTTCGAAGGCGGAGCCGAAAGCCGAGGACGCGCCGCCCCCAGCCAGGCTGGAGGTCAGAAGCGAGCACCGTAGGGCGGGCGGAGATCCGGGCGACAGAGACGCGAAGAGCGCGACGCAGAAATAGGTGGAGGGAGCCGGTGTGCCCCTGAGATTCCACCGGTCGAGGCCGACCGTGGGCCTTGCCCTGGGCGGCGGGGGCATGAGGGGCGCCGCCCACATAGGGGTACTCAAGGCCCTCGAGTCGGAGAGAATACCGATCGACTACATCGCGGGGACCAGCGCGGGCAGCATAGTCGCGGCCATCTACGCGTGCGGCCGTCGCGCCGCGGATATCGAACGCATGGCGAGGAACCTGAAACCCGCCGATGTATTCGATTCAGCCATGAGCCTCAGGAGGATCATCCTCATGGGCCTCAAGGTCGCTTTCGACTGCCTGAACATCCCCTCCGGTTGGATGCCAGATCCCCCGGTAGGATTGATCGGCGGCAAGCGGCTAGAGCAATGGATCCACCGGGCGACTGAGGGCAAGACGTTCAACGATACGGACATACCCCTGGCGATCATCTCGGTCGATCTCGATACGGGCCGCGAGATCATCTTCGGTTCCGGATCCACGACGGCCACGTTGAGCAGGCACTACCCCACCGCCCTGATGGCGGAGGGGGAGCCCGTGTCCCTAGCCGTCAGGGCGAGTTCGGCTATCCCCGTAGTCTTCCTGCCCAGGCGCTACGCGGGGATGAATCTCGTGGACGGCGCCGTGACGAACAACGTGCCCGCGGACGCGCTCAAGGCATGGGGCGCGGAGGTGGTGATCGCGGTCGACCTGGAGTTCTCGAAGCAGCGGGGGGCAGCAATCGATAACGTCATAGAGGTAGTCATCCAGTCTCTGGACATCATGGGACAGGAGATAACCGATCTCAAGCTCGCCAAACACGCGGATGTGGTGATCAGGCCCGGTATCTATGACGCGGGGCTGATGGACTTCCACCGGATCCAGGAACTGATCGACGGTGGAGAGCGAGCCGCCATGGAAGCCATGCCCAGGATCAAGGATCTGGTGGCCCCTCGATAGGGGAGGAATACGCCCCCCGCGGTAGAACACGTAGGCGGAGCCCGTCTGGAGAGACAGGGGATAATAGGGCCGGGGGTATGCCCTTGTACCGGAATTCGCCTCAAGAGATATATCTGGATAACGCAGCAACCACCCGCGCCTCACCCGAAGTCTCGGCGGAGGTTTCGCGTTGCCTCACCGATGCCTACGGGAACCCGTCATCAATACACGACAAGGGCCTTGAGGCCGAAGAGATCATCTCCCGGGCGGCCGCGGCGCTGGCGTCCGTGCTGGAAGTCAATCCCGACGAGTTGCTGTTCACGTCGGGGGGCACTGAGGCGAACAACATGGCCATCCTTGGAGCATTGCCGACACCGGGACGAGCCCGCGACAGGGTCGTAGTGAGCGCAGTGGAACACCCTTCGGTTCACAACGTGGCCGTGGAGATCGAACGACGCGGGTACGAAGTGGTCTTCGCGCCCGTGGATCGCCTGGGCGTGCTGGATCTGGATAGGTTCAGAGAGGCCGTCGCCCGGGGCGCGGCCCTGGTCAGCATAATGCACGTGAACAATGAGATAGGCGCCATACAGCCGGTGGACCAAGTAGCCGAAATCCTTGAGGATCTCCCGGCGAAACCCATTCTCCACGTGGACTCGGTCCAGTCGCTGGGGCACATCCCGTTCCACCCGCGTGAGGCGGGGGTCGACTTGGCCACTTTCAGCGCCCCCAAGATTCATGGCCCCAAGGGGTGCGGCGCCCTCTGGGTGAGAAGGGGCGTGCGGCTGAACCCGATCGTCCTCGGCGGAGGTCAACAACGCGGCCTCCGAAGTGGGACTGAGAACGTCCCCGGGATCGCCGGCTTCGGAGCCGCCTGCCGGCGGATAGCCGCCGATCCGGGGTTTCCACAGAGGTCGCTGAGGCCGCTTCGCGAGGCATACTTGCGGGGCCTGTGCGATGCGCCGGGCTCGCGGCTCATCGGCCCGAGGGGCACCGGAACGAAACCCGGACAATCGGCGCCACACATATTGAACGTGTCGTTTCAGGGCGTAAAGGCGGAGGTCCTCGTCCGAGCCCTGGGTTCCACGGGCATCTTTCTTTCGACCGGGTCCGCGTGTTCATCCAGAAAGAGGGGACCCAACAGGATCCTCGCGGCGATGGGAATACCGCCGGAGGTCGCGGATGGGGCCGTAAGGCTCAGCTTCGGAATATTCAATACCCCTGAAGAGGTCGGTCCCGCGGTAGCCGCGATAATGGAGGCGGTAGCGCGATTCAGGGGAATCAGGGGGTAGGCGCGGTAGACGGTATCATACTGCTGAGGTACGGCGAGGTCGGGCTGAAGGGAAGGAACCGCGACTTCTTCGAGTCCATCCTCATACAGAACGCAACCCGCGCTCTGGCGGGCATGGACGCCGCGGTCGCAAACCGGTCGGGGCGCATACTGGTGACGGTCCCCGCGGACAGGGAGGAACACGCCCTCGAAGCGCTGTCGCGGGTTTTCGGCATTGTCTCTATCAGCCCCGCGGTGAAGACGGCGTTGGAACTGGGCACGATCGAGCGGGCGGCCCTGGAAGCGGTCATTAGCGACGCCAATCCCCCATTCACCTTCAAGGTGGAGGCGAAAAGGGCGGAAAAGCGCTTTCCATTGACCTCTCCCGAGATCAACCAAGCGGTGGGCGGGTTCATTCTGGACGAACTCGAGAGCCGGGGGGTCCGAGTGGATGTTCACAGGCCGGAGGTGACCGTGTACATCGACGTGCGGAGCGACGGCGCGTATGTGTTCTCTCGGGTTATCCCGGGGCCGGGCGGCTTGCCCCTCGGGGCGAGCGGAAAGGGCATGCTCCTCCTATCGGGCGGCATAGACAGCCCCGTCGCCGGCTGGTACATGATGAAACGGGGGATCGCCCTGGAGGCCATCCACTTTCACAGTTTCCCCTACACCAGTGAAAAATCCAGGCGGAAGGCGATCGACCTGGCCGAGTCGCTGTCGCGGTGGGGCCTTCCGGTTCCGCTCCACGTGTGCCAGTTCGCCCACATCCAGGAGGAAATCGGCCGGTCGTGCCCGGACGACATGATAACCATCGGGATGAGAAGGATGATGCTCAGGATCGCCGGGGAAGTGGCGCGTGGGCGCGAGTGCCAGGTTCTGATAACTGGAGAAAGCGTGGGGCAGGTGGCCAGCCAGACGCTGGAGAGCATGAACACTATCGACCGGGTAATCGGCATGACGATATTGCGACCCCTTTGCGGATTCGATAAGATGGAGATCATCGACCGTGCGCGCAGGATCGGAACATTCGAGATATCCACCAGGCCGTTCGAGGACTGCTGCGCCATGTTCGTGCCGCGCAATCCAAGGACGAGACCTCGTCCAGAGCAAGCCGAGGAGGCCGAGTCCGGGATGGACGTGAGCGGTCTCGTGACGGAGGCCGTGCAGAACATCGAGACAATAGCGCCACAAGGAGGATGAGCTATGCCCGTAGAGACCGTGAGAGTGAAGTGGAGCGGGGGATCCGCCTTTGAATGCTCCCTGCCCACAGGCAAGGATGTCGTCATGGAGGGCGAAGGGCCGAAACCGTTGGAGATCATGATATCCAGCCTGGGTGGGTGCGCCGCCATGACACTCGCGGCGCTGGCGGAGAAGATGAGGATCCCCCTCGATAGACTCGAGATCGATGTGGACGGTATACTCGCGGATGAGAGAGTTCACGCCCTGAAAGGCGCCCGCATCAGATACAGGCTGTGGGGCGGGGACCTCGATGAAGAGAAGGTCGCGAGACTCCTGGAACTCACGGAGAAGTATTGCCCCGTGTACAACACGCTCATTCACGCCGGGCCCATCGAAAGCACGCACGAGATCAATCCGTAGAAAAACCCCCGTCAAATCCGCTCGAATTGCCCCTCCAACCGATGGGAAGTCTAAGCACTGACACGACAACGATTGGAGGGGCTACTCATGGGCATGTTCAGATACGATCCAACGAGGGAATACCTCCGGCTCCGCGACGGGCTCGGCCGGTTCATGGACTACCCCCTCAGGGCGCTCCGAAGGGAGATCGGGCCGTGGCAGCCGTCTGTCGATGTGTTTGAAAGGGATGACGACATCATTCTCCGCGCGGAGATCCCCGGAATCGACCCTCGGAACGTGGATATCCGGGTCACGGAGGCCACCGTGTCCCTCAAGGGCGCCATCCAACACGAGCGCCGGACCGACGACGAGGGCTACTACTACAGCGAAAGGCATTACGGCTCGTTCTTCAGGTCCATATCGCTGCCCGCTATGGTGAAGCCGGATGAATCGAGGGCAACCTATACGAATGGGGTGCTCGAATTGGTGATGCCCGTGGAATCGCACGGGAAGGAATCGGGCCGCAGGGTCTATGTCGAACCGGAGGATAACGCGGGCCGGTCCCCTGACCCAGGCAGGCCACAATAAGGTCCAGGCGCTGGGGGTGAATGAATTGGGGATCAAACATCGAGCAAGGGCGGTCCCAGCCATCGCTTGCCTTGCGGTACTGCTTCTACATGTTGCCGGCTGTTCGCTGTCCCTCGGATCCACGGGCGGCTCCAAACAGTCCGACGGGGCCCAGATGCAATCGATAGTCAAGCAGGAAATGCAGAGCGAGGACACGCGCAAGATGATGTCGGAAATCGTTAACCAAACGCGAGCCCGGATGACTGCGGACGCGGTGTTGAAGTCACCGCAAGGGCAGAAAGCCCTTCAGGAAGAGTTGAAGAAGATCATGCAGGCCCCCGAGATGCAGACCTCCCTTCAGCAACAGATGAAAAAGACGCTGGATTCCCCCGAGATGAAAAAGAATCTTTCAGATGCGGTACGGGAGGCGCTCATGGGGTTACTCCAGGGCAAGGGTGCGGGAGGCGCAGGCGGAGGGGGAGGAGCGGGTGGCGGCGGTCAAGGTTCATAGTCCGCTCCCCTTATGTAACCATCTGGCGCACAGCAACATAATAGTGTATTAATAGAGCCTGCGAAGCAGCAATTAGACTTTGAGGTGCCAGGCCTCCCCATCCCCTCCGGGCCGGTGCCTCCCAGGCGGGGGCCGTTACGGTCTCCGCCCTTAACGTGCAGCCGCATTCCCCGCCGGCGCGTTCTCCGTGGACGCCTCCCCGCAGGACGTCAACGTGCGGCCTACAGCCTCGATCGCCGCCTTCAGCCTGGCCTCGAAATCGGCGAGTAACGTAATCCGTTCGACGCCGGGGGCGGCAGTCCATTCGTCGACGAGCCTGGACAGGGACTGGTGTTCCTCCCTGGCCCTTGCTATCAACGCCTCGCAATGGAGCAGGTGTTCTCCCACAGGCTTCGCGCTCTGACCGTCCAACGCCAGTCTTGCCATCGAGGCAAGTCCATCGAGAAAACCGCTCAGATCGACCCCTCCGAGTTTCGAGACGGACCTTAGGAAATCCGACAGGGTTTCGAGCGTATGGTCCTTTGGCGGCGCCGCCTCAGGCTTCGACTCGATAATATCAGCGCGCCGTGCCTCAGTCGTCCCTGATCGCTCCTGCTTAAGCCTGTAATACTTCCATCGGGCCGTCAACCAGCTTATCCCGTTGCGGTCGGCGTACGTTTTCAAGGCGTCGCTGATGTTTGCTCCCGAGCCGAGACGTTCCTGCATATAGGACCAGAGTTCGTCCTCTTTCCCCGCCTTCCACCTGATGCGCCTGGATGATTCAGTGACAGGCATGCTCATACTACCATACACCCCTTAGGTTTGTTCTTGTGCCAGTAGTTATATCCATAAACAGCCAAATGTATGCTATTCAGTATCTCGATTTCAGTATCATGAGCCGGACCTGTCACGGGCTATCGTCATATTCACACCATCTGTACGGCCACTTGTATGGCCACTGACTCCATACGGCCGCGCAGGACAACAAAAGGGGGCCCGCGCGTCTCTCCGCGGGCCCCGGCCTTACTGCGGGTTGTCGATCTTAGGCAAGCCTACATCAGTAGTGGCTACATAGCGGCCTTCCCATCCGACGCTACTCCCTGCGACGGGAACAGCCTCGTGCAAACCTCCAGGATAATCCAAGACAGAGGCAGTGTGGGTATTATCGGGTCGAGTTTGAACGGGTTCTTCATCAGCGACCATATTATAAAGAAGGCCCCGCTGATGATCATGGACCACAGCCCGCTGTCCCGGGAGTATCGCTTGGAGAAGAATCCAAACCACACGGGCACGAACAGCGCGCCAGCCAACACCGCGTAACCCAGGGTCCAGATGACGTTGATGATGGGCATGTATACGGCCCACAATAGCGACAGCGCGCCGGCGATGATTGTCACATTTCGCCCAACTCGAAGCATTTGGGCCTCGTCTGCCGCCGGATTGATGTACGCTTTGTACACGTCTATGACGAAGGCGTTGGACGTGCACAGCAGGATGGAATCGGCCGAGGACATGATGACGGCCAGCAACACCGTGAGCATCAATGCCCCGCCCAGCGGCGATAGGAGGTTCGTCATGACCATCGGCACGATCTGCTCCGCCGGGCACTTGGGGAACACGACCCTGCCGGCCATTCCGATGAGATAGGGGCACAGGTAGAACGGGCCGCAGAGCACCGCGGACCAGAGCATCCCCATCTTCGCCACTCGCTCCGTCTTCGCAGCGAATATCTTATTCCACACGTATGCCGAGAGAGACGGCCCCGGCAGCATGATGAGAAGCCACGTGATGATCTTCACCCATCCGGCAGAGAACAGGTCGAAGTGGGCCGGCGGGAGCACGGCCCTCATCTGCGCCCAGCCACCCGCCGCCGATATCGTGATGGGAACGAGGGCAACCACTCCGGGGACAAGGATCAAGAACTGGAACGCGTCAGTCCAGATGACTGCTTGAAGGCCGCCCACCGCAGTGTATATGAGCACGATAATGGTGCCGATGATCATGCCTGTGGTCGCGCTGCTCCCCATCAACACCTTCCATATGTTGCCGAACGCGATGACCTGCAGGGTCATCTGGGTCCAGAGATAGAAGAGCATGATGAACGTCGAAGCCAGCCTGGCCCCGGGACCGTACCTGTCGCGAATCAACTCCCCCATGGTCGTATAGCCGCTGGCCCGCAGCCTGGACGCGGCGAACCACCCGATCAACAAGTACCCAGGAACGACTGCGGGAAAGATGTACCAGTACCCGGTGATGCCCTCGTTGAAGCCCCTTCCGCCGAGCCCCAGGATCGATCCGGCGCCTACGGCGGTCGCCAGGGTCGCCATCGCAAACAGAGGCACACTGACGGTGCGCCCAGCCAGAGCGAACTCCTGGAACGTCTTCATCTTGCTGAAGTAGAAGCCTATACCTATCATGAGAACCAGATACACACCCATGACCGCGAGATAAATCCCCTTATCCGCCACCGCTCCGCACCCCTTTCGGCTTAGTACTGGTGAGTCAGGACCATGCCCTTCCGGACTCCGGTCAATTCACCGTCACTGACGGCGGCTTCCCCGTTTACGAACACCCACTCGATACCTTCCGCGTACTGAATGGGATCCGTGTAAGTGGCCGTGTCGATGATTCTCCCGGGATCGAACACCACCACATCCGCCCAGTTACCGGGCATGAGAGCGCCGCGGTCCGTGAGTCCAAGGCGTCCCGCGGGGGCACCCGTCATCTTATGAATCGCCTCTTCGAGGCCGATCACTCCCAAGTCGCGGACGTAGCGGCCTAGGACCCTGGCAAATGTGCCGTACATGCGTGGATGAGGCTTGCCCTTGCTGGGTATGCCGTCAGAACCCACCATCATCCTGGGGTGTTTCATGATCGCCCTGACGTCCTCTTCGGACATGCTGAAACACACAACAGCGCCGTTCGCCGCCTCGTCCACGACGAGATCGAAGAACACATCGTAAGGGTCTATACACTGGTCCTCGGCGACTTCGCGCACGAGTTTCCCTTCAAACCGCTTGTTTTTCTCGAGGAAGCTCAGCATCACCCCATGCCATCCGCCCGCGCCCTGCACGAAGTTCTCCCATCCCTCATGGTCCTCCTCGATGCCCGCCCGGATTCTCGCCCTCTCTTCTGGGTCCTTGAGCCTCTCCACAGACCGGCCGAATCCCCCCGCCATCGCCCATGGAGGAACCATTGCGCTCAGAAGGGTGGAGCATGCCTCATACGGGTACTGGTCGAGCGTGATATCCTGGCCGTTGTCGCATGCATCATCAACCATCGCGAGGGTGTGTTTCACCTTACCCCAGTTCGCGCGACCCATCGCCTTGTGATGTGACAGGTGAACCGGTAAATCCGCTTTTCCGGCCGTACTGATCGCCTCGGTGACCGCCTTCACCAGGTCATCGCTTTCCCCCCTCACGTGACTCGTGTGAATACCGCCGTATTGGGCGACGACTTTCAGAAGCTCGGCGATCTCGTCCGCCCTGGAGTAGATGCCGGGCGGATAGACGAGGCCCGTCGACATGCCGAAAGCCCCGCTCAACATGGCTTCCTCGACCAGCTTCTTCATGGCGGTGAGATCGTCATCCGTCGGGGGTCGATTATCGAACCCCATGACGGCGATCCTGATTACCCCATGCCCTACCTGGGTCGCCACGTTCACGGCCGGTGCGACCGAACGCAGTCTCGCAAGATAATCCCCGTACGTCCGCCAGCTCCAATCCAACTCGTGCCCCCCGTGAATGGGTGCCGCGTAGGCCTGAAGCAGGTCGATAGTGGCGTTAGAACATGGAGCCGGGCTCGAGCCGCAACTCCCCACGTACAGCGTGGTGACACCCTGCAGTAGATCCGCTTTCCCGTCATAGCCCGCGAGAAGCACGAAATCCGCATGACTGTGTATGTCGATAAAGCCGGGGCACACCACTTTGCCGCGAGCATTGACGGATAGAGCAGCCTCGGCACCCTCCCCAATCCGCCCGACCGCGCTGATCTTGCCGTTCGCGATGCCGAGATCCACCGCAAAAGACCTGTTCCCCAGGCCGTCGACCACGGTACCATCCCTGATGATGACGTCAAACGTTTCGATTCACCCCTTTTCTGCTCGTTTATCACGAGGCGACATGCCGGGCTACAAACGACCACCTCCCTTTCAGCATCGCTCACCGGCCCCCTGTCCCGCGCTAAATCCCCCTGCGCGCCTACCCCCCGCGCGAAGCCCCATCGTCGCTGTCCGGAAGATGGATTCCGGCATCGTGGTGAGACTGGGCGAAATCCGGGGGCCGTACTCCATGTGCGCGAGGACGTGTTTCTCCACGTCGACCCCCGGCGCCACTTCGACCAGTTCCAGCCCTTCCTGCGTGAGCCGGAACACCGCCCGTTCGGTTACATAGAGGACACTCTGGCCCTTCCGCCGCGCATCCCGGCTGGAGAACGTGACCTGCTCCAACGACGATATGAACTTGCGCACGCGGCCTTCGCGCTTTATGATGAGCCGCCCGTCGCGTACCTCCGCTTCAAGGCCGCCCGCAGTGAACGCCCCGCAGAAAACCAGCCGTTTCGCGCCCTGGGAGATATTGATGAAGCCCCCCGCCCCCACCAGGCGCGATCCGAACCTGGACACATTGACGTTGCCCAGGGAGTCTGCCTGGGCCATGCCCAGGATCGCCAGGTCGAGACCGCCCCCGTCATAGAAATCGAACTGGGAGCCCTGGTCCACTATGCACTCCGGATTCGAGGCGGCACCGAAGTTCAACCCCCCGGCCGGAACCCCTCCTATCGGCCCCGCCTCAACGGTCAGCGTCGCCCAATCGCTAATACCCTCCTCCGCCGCGACCGCCGACACGGATTCCGGCATCCCTATGCCCAGGTTTACAACGCTCTCAGGGTGGAGCTCCAGCGCGCAGCGCCTCCCGATGACCTTTCGCTCATCCAGTGGGAGAGGCGGTATCGCGCTCAGCGGCGCCCTGATCTCCCCCGACAGAGATGGGTCGTAGCGCGTGCCGAATGTTTGCCAATGGGCGTCGGGGGAAGCCTCCACCACTGCGTCGACCAGTATTCCGGGCACCTTCACGTGTTGCGCGGGCAACGAACCTGATTGCGCGATCCGCTCCACCTGCGCGATTACCTTGCCGCCGCTGCTTCTCGTGGCCTGGGCGATGGACAGCATCTCCAGGCTGGCCCCTTCCCTTTCCATCGTGAGATTACCCTTCTCATCCGCAGTAGTACCCCGGATCAGCCCGATATGGACGGGAAACGACCTGTACAACAGCCACTCCCGTCCGCTCAGGTTCACTACCTCCACCATATCGTTCGCTGTGACGGAATTGAGTTTTCCTCCGGAAACGCGGGGATCGACGAACGTGCCGAGGCCGACGTGGGTCACCGATCCCGGCCTCCCGGCTGCGATGTCGCGAAAAAGATGACATATGACTCCCTGAGGGAAGTTGTATCCTTCAATCCTGTTGTCCCGTATCAATCCGGCAACCCTTGGGGTAAGCCCGTAGTGCCCGGCTATGACGCGCCGGATCATCTCCGGGTGCGCCAAGTGATCGATGCCGCGGCCGCTCCCGTCCCCCTGGCCGGCTGCGAAAACCAGCGTCAGGTCGCGCGGGTGCCCCACCCGAAAAAACCTCCGTTCCAGCGCCGAAGTCAGTTCTTCCGGATGCCCCATACCCACGAATCCACCCACCGCGACCGTCGCACCGTCAAACACCAGCGTAATAGCATCTTCAACGGAGCATACCTTTGACAAGCCCGGCTTGCCCCCCTCGTCGCCACAGCGTCCGGCGAGAGCCGCCCATCGCCTGATGATGGCTCCTCTCTGATTCACCTTACCTTAGCAAAAGGCGTACCACATAGGCGCCGGCGCCCAAATGCGGGGATTAGGGCGCCGGTCAAATTCTCGCGGCGGGGATGCGTGTCCAGATTCTGTACCTCGAATCGCCCGCACACTAACATGATCCCGGGCTACAGGTAATGCTCGGCACCCACTCACACATGATAGTCCAAATAGTCTACATGTGCATCATTTGGACATATTGACTTGGGCCTCAACACAGGAATGGCCCCCGCGCTGGCGAATCCTATGTCAAAGATCGTGGGGTTTACGGCCTCGCGCCCGCAGGCGGAACCATGTACTTGAACGGAGGTGCCCCGGCAGATGAGGTCAGAGTCCACGGCCTTCGACGTCACACCTACAGCCGAGCGTATGCTGCATGCGCTGACAACGATCCTTGATTCGCTGGACGACGGTATCGTCTCCATCGACCAGGACGCCCGCATATCCCTGTTCAATGCGGCCGCCGCCCGTATGACCGGCGTTTCCCGCGAATCCGCTCTTGGCGCAACAGTTCACCAGGTCCGGCTAAGCGCGCCGCTGGTCGATGCCCTGTTGACCGGAGAGGAGACGGTGGAACGCCCCCTGGGAAACAGCGCGATAACCATGATCTGCTCGCCCGTTCGCGTGGACGGAAGGCGCGTCGGGTCAGTCGCGGCGCTAAGGGACCGCAGCGCGCTGGAGAAAGCGTTGGCGGAGCTCAGGAGCGTCCGTCACCTGGCGGACACCCTCGACGCGGTCGTGGAGCACGCGTACGAAGGGGTGATCGTGGTCGACGAGAGGGGCATAATAACGCTCTTCAACAAGGCGTACGAGGAATTCCTGGGCGTGAAGCGCGAGAATCTCATCGGCCGTCACGTCACGGATTGTATCCCGAACACTCGCATGCACATCGTCGTCCAGACCGGACTCCCCGAAATCGGCGAACGCCAGAGAATCAAGGACGAAGAGACCGTGGTCTCCCGCATACCCATCGTCAAGGACGGCCGGATTGTCGGCGCGGTCGGCAAGGTGTTATTCCGGGACGTTGGGGAACTGAGATCACTGGCGGACCGCCTGAGCGCCGCTGAAAGGAGGGCCCAGTTCTACGAGCAAGAGCTCAAGCGCCTGGGCGGGATCAGCAAACACACCCTGGACGACATGCTGGGGCACAGTAAGGCCATCTCCGCCGTCAAGAGGCTCGCCTCTCGCGTGGCGCAGGGGAAGTCCACTATACTAATCCGAGGCGAGAGTGGCACGGGCAAGGAGATCCTGGCCCACGCGGTGCACAACGCCAGCCCGAGATCCGAGGCGCCGTTCATAAGCGTGAACTGCGCGGCGATCCCTCGC
>JAHDPS010000220.1 GCA_018434225.1 Bacillota bacterium | reverse complement strand
GGTTGTTCAGGGCGAACTTGGCCGTGACTACCCCCTGGAAGTCGTCTATGAAACATGCCCGGAATACGTACTTTTTGCCCTCGCACGTCTTGGGGTTGGTTGACCAGGGGCTCACCATCGGTACCTTGCTGGCCTCGCTGATCGCGGCCGCGGGGATGGCGTTTCGGCTGGCGTTGGGACCGATTATGGCCAGAACCTGGTTCTGGTTGATGAGCTTTTGGGCCACCGCCGCGGCCGACTCCGCCTTGTCCTCGTTATCCTCGACGAAAAGGGCGATCTTGTACTTCTTCCCTCCAACCTCGAGTCCGCCACCCTTGTTTACTTCGTCCACCGCCATCAAAGCGGCGTTCTTGCACGATTGGCCTACGACGGGGATACTGCCGGTGAGCTCCGCATTGCATCCGACCTTGATCTCACCCGCTTGAGACGCGCACCCTGCCAGCGCCCATGCCACGCAGATGATGATCCCCAGCGTCACCAGACGCTTCAAGCCGATTACCCCCTCATGATACAATGTGGTTGCGAATCTCGCCCCAGGATAGAACCCCCGCGCGTCACCCCCTCCAACCGCAATATCCCGCGGACAATTGAGAACTTTCGAAATGTTTCTTCATCCGGCGGCCAATTCCTGCCAGGACAAGGAGTATATGGCGCGAAGGCGGCGCCCTGGGTTGGATGACGCCGGGCGGCCCCCGCTTCTCGCCATATGCTGGCAGTATTGGATGATTATTTGGAGGGGATCCGGGATGACGCGACGAATCCGTTTCACTTAAAGCCCCGGGATTGTCTGTGGGGGTGTCGGGAGGGCTTCATGGGTATATGGGGGTTTGTTCTCACAGTGATCCAGGGCTGGCTGGAATTCATGTCAGTCGCCGCGGCGGGCATGGTGAGCTGGGGCATTCGGTTCGACGCGAGAAGGCTCGCCCTGGTCGGCGTGATCGGGACGGCATCCGCCCAGGTAATAAGGGCGTTGGCGCTTCCAATCAAGTTCGGTCTCCACACCATCATTTTGATGTTCATACTGCTTCCGATAATCTACTTCCTGTTCAGGCCGCCGTTCTGGATGGCGTCGTCGGCCACGTTTGGGGGATTCACCCTGTTTCTGCTCGTGGAAGAGATGGTCGCCATCTACATAGTCCGGGTACGCGGCGTCCACATCGAGGATATATTGGCGAACATGGGAGCCAGAGCGGCGCTCGGGCTGATTACACCGTTTGTGCTGGCAGTATATTGCGTAGTTGTCCTCCGCGTGAGAGAGATGAGGCGAAAGCGCATTGCCCGCAAGGCGCATCCATCCGCTTAACACGACTCCGATCGCTCATATGGCCGGGCGCTGGCTCGCAAGACAGCTCGAACTGGATGCGAGCGGGGAGAAGACCCTGCGTTTCGGCTTCGACATAGCGCTTTCGTGGACGACCGGCATGGCGCTGGTGGCGGCCGTATCGTTCGTCCTGGGTTGCACGATCCAGGGACTCGGCGCGGCGCTCGCTGCGTTCGCCCTCAGGGTGTTCTCCGCCGGGGCCCACTGTGGAACAGCCGGCCGGTGCGCGATATTGACGGCCCTGGTATACCCGGCCCTGGGCAAAGTGAGTGTGCTGATCCACCACCGGGTGTCATTTGGCTACATCGTGGCCGCGTACGCTCTGTCGGCCGCTTGCACGTTTCGCAGAGCGAGGCCGCGGGATCAGCGCGATGCTCGGAACCGAGCACTACAGCCATTCGCCCTGGGTATACTCGCCGTATACCTGGCGGGGTCATTCCTGAGGTGGCGCGGGAGCGACGGCGTCGATTCCGTCTCCTGCGCGATCGCGCTCGGGTGCCTGTGGCAATCGGCCACGGTGACGGAAGCGGGAACGCGGTTGATACACAGGATCGACGGGATAATGTCAGCCCTCGGTTTGGACTGATTGCTTTCAGCGGAAAAGGGCGACCGCGGGGTCGTACACTTCCTAGGAGGTGACACCATGAAGAAGGCGTTGCTCACCCTCGTCGCAACGGTCGTCAGCCTTATTGCTGCGGCAAACGTCGCCGGCGCTTGCATCTGCATCTTCTACCAGCCGGAAATCGACTGACAGCAGGGCTCTCAGCACATCAAACGAGGAAGAGAGGCATAACGCCTCTCTTCTTCGCGATTAGTGCGCGGACCTACCGTAGATCTCCGGGTTCACGAGATTAGGAGGCCGCCGACCGTCCACAACGGCGATGATGTTGGCCGCGGCCGTCGTCGCCATGAGCGCCCGTGTTTCCACACTCGCGCTCGCTATATGAGGGGCGAGGATGACGTTGTCGAGACTCAACAGGCCGGGGGTAACCTCCGGTTCACCCTCGTATACGTCCAACCCGGCGCCGGCGATCGCTCCGTCCCTCAGAGCCTCGAAGAGAGCGCGTTCATCCACCACCGGCCCCCTGGATGTGTTGATCAGGTGGGCTGTAGGTTTCATCATGGCCAGTTCCCGGGCGCCCACGAGGTGCCGGGTCCGATCGGTGAGCGGGACGTGCAAGGAGATGAAATCGGCGTTTCTGAACACGTCGTCCATCGAGGCGAATTGAGCGCCCAGCTCCCGCTCGATATCGGGATTCCTGGATACGTCCGCATATATCACCCTCATACCGAAGCCCTTGCCGCGCCGGGCCACAGCCGCGCCTATGCGGCCCATGCCTATCAGGCCCAGGGTCTTGCCATGAACGTCGTTGCCCAACAGCATCATCATGCCCCAACCCTTGAACTTGCCGGTCCTCGTCAGTTTGTCGCCTTCCACAACCCTGCGCGCCGACGCCAGGAGCAAGCAGAACGCGAAATCCGCGGTTGTCTCGGTGAGCACGCCCGGCGTGTTCGTAACCGGGATGCCCATCTCGGTGGCCGCCGCGACGTCTATGTTATCGTAGCCCACCGCGCAGTTGGCGAGTATCTTGACTGGGTGCTCCTCCATCATGGATCGGGTAACCTTTTCCGTGAGGAGAGAAAGGACTCCATCTGCCTTTTTCAAGCCGTCGAGCATTTCCCTTCGGCTCAGCGGCCTGTTCTCGCAAGTGCCTATGAAATAATCGCATTTGGTCGAAAGCAGATCCAGGCCCGGTTTGGGGATTTCCCTGGTCACGAACACGTTGAATCTCTTCATCGGTGCCGTTTTCACCTCCCCGATAGTCTGGGGGCGCCGCGCGATTTGCGCGGGTATAGCCTTGACCGGCTTCGGGAACACCAAGTCAGGAGGTGCTGACATGGCGAACAAGAACATCAGGTGCAGCGTTGACAATTGCCACTACTGGACGAAAGACAACTATTGTGGGGCGGAGCAGATAATGGTCAGCTCCGACAAGGTCGGAGACACGACTCCACACACATTCAACGCCGCGCAGGCTTCGAGCTTCCCACACACGCCGGTCGCAAGCTGCATGGAGACTTGCTGCAAGACGTTCGTCACGAAAGGAAAAGACGCCCACGCCGACGGAATCCACAAGATGGAGTGACGCCGGACTCGAAATGCCCGCAATGAATAACAAGAATGCCGCTTCGAGAGCGGCATTCTTGTTAACATCGCTCGATTCAGTCTGCCCTTACGACATTCTGGGCCTGGGGGCCCTTGCGGCCTTCTCCGATTTCAAACTCCACAACGTCGCCCTCGTTGAGCGTCCTGAATCCATCGCCCTGGATGGCGGTGTAATGGACGAAAACGTCTCCGGTACCGTCTTCCCTGGTGATGAAGCCGTAGCCCT
>JAHDPS010000048.1 GCA_018434225.1 Bacillota bacterium | reverse complement strand
GTTACTGCCAGGGCCCTGGGGAAAGACGCCGCGAAGCGGCTGGGCTCGACGGCGGCCGCCGGTGGGTACCAGGTACTGGGCCCCGTGTCGGCCCCGTTCTCCAGGTTGCGCGGCTGGTCAAGATGGCAGGTACTGATGAAGGGACACGACAGGACGGCGATGGCCGGGGCGGCAAAAGATCTCAGCCTGGGATTCGATAAAAAGATCAGGAGCACCGGGTCCAGGATGTCAATCGACGTTGACCCCGTCTCGATGCTTTGAGGAGGCCGGAAGTTGGCGCTGTTGCGGATAAGGAAAGACGGAGACGACGTACTGAGGGGGAAGGCGAGGCCGGTCACAAACGTGAACGCCTCCATTCGGCAACTTGTCGAGGATATGGTGGAGACCATGAGGGCGTCCAGGGGTATCGGCCTTGCCGCGCCACAGGTGGGTGTGCCCAGGAGGCTCATCGTCATTGAGACGGACGATGCCCTTCACGAGGTGGTGAACCCGGAAGTGGTGCGCGCGGAGGGGCGCGAGGTGGCCATCGAGGGTTGCCTCAGCGTGGCCGGGGTCGTCGGCGAGGTGGATCGCGCGGCGAAGGTGAGGGTGACCGGCCTGGATCGCGACGGCCGGACCATATGGCTGGAGGGAGACGGGATCCTGGCGAGGGTTCTCCAGCACGAAATCGATCATCTCGACGGCGTCCTGTTCACTGACAAGGCCCTGGCCGTTTACGAGACCGAGCCGGCCCACTACCCGGAGGCGAAGCGTCTCAAGGTCCTATTCATGGGAACACCCCAGTTCGCCGTCATGTCGCTATTGTCTATTCTAAGGGACGGTCACACGGTGTCCGCCGTCGTAACCCAACCTGATAGGCCCAGGGGAAGGGGCATGGAGGTCGCCGCGTCCCCGGTCAAGCAGTTCGCTGTGAAGCACCGACTTCCGGTGTTGCAGCCCGGCGACTGCGCGTCCAGTGAGTTCGTCAGGCGAGTTGCCGAGTTGGAGCCGGACGTCATCGTCGTGGTGGCATTCGGCCGGATACTGCCCAGGTCGCTGCTGGACATCCCGCGGCTCGGTTGCATCAACGTGCACGCGTCGCTCCTACCCAGGTACCGGGGTGCCGCCCCCATCAATTGGGCCGTCATGAATGGGGAGAGCGTCACCGGGGTTACGACCATGTACATGACGGAGAGGCTCGACGCGGGCGACATCATCCTTCAGAAGGAAGTGCCGATATCGCCGCAGGACAACGCCGGCACACTGCACGACAAGTTGATGGTGGAGGGAGCCGCGCTCGCGGAGGAAACCCTGCGGCTCATCAGCCTCGGGAAGGCGCCGAGGACCGCGCAGGACGAGGGATCGGCCACCTACGCACCGTTGTTGACTTTGAAAGACGAGATGATAGACTGGAACCGGACCGTGGAAAGGGTATGTAACCAGATACGCGGCATGAGCCCGTGTCCCGGGGCTCATACTGTGAGGAGCGGAAAGAAGTTGAAGGTGCTCCAGGCATCCGCGGTCCAGGACGAGCCGCGTCACGGAAGCCCCGGCGAGGTTCTGGCGGCGGACGAGGCCGGTGGTTTCGTGGTCAAGGCGTGCGACGGGGCGGTTAGGCTTGAGGAAGTCCAACCTGAAGGCGGGCGGCGCATGCCCGCCGTCGATTACCTGAGGGGCGCGCGAGTGCTCCCCTGCGAGGTTCTGGGAGCGAACACCTGAGGAGGGATTGGTCTTGTTCATAGACTCGGGATATATCCTGCTGGTCATTCCCGCCCTCATATTCGCCATGTACGCTCAATCGAGGGTAAGGGGGGCTTTCGAGCGATATTCGAGGCACCGGGCATCGAGCGGCAGGACAGGTGGTGAAGTCGCCCGGGATTTGCTGGCCGCGGCCAGGCTGGACGACGTGAGGATCGAACGCATAGGGTCTTCGCTGGGAGATCACTACGACCCGCGCACGAGGGTCCTGAGACTCTCGCCGCAGGTGTACGATAGCGCTTCAGTGGCGGCCCTGGGAGTCGCAGCTCACGAAGTGGGCCACGCCGTGCAGCACGATACCGGCTACAGCCCGCTCGCGGTCAGGAACGCGATCCTGCCCGTCGCGCAGCTCGGCTCCAACGCCGCGTGGCCGCTGTTCCTCATCGGCCTCGTGTTCAGCCTGCCCATGCTGATGGACCTTGGCATACTGTTCTTCTTCGCGGCGGTGTTGTTCCAGGTGGTCACGCTGCCGGTGGAGTACAACGCCTCCGGCAGGGCGATGGAAATGCTGATCAGTGGAGGGTACGTCTCGGCGTCGGACGCCGGCCCCACGAAGGCTGTGCTTGACGCGGCCGCCCTCACGTACGTCGCCGCGACGGCAATGGCGGTGGCGCAACTCGCGAGGCTCCTTATCTTGCGCGGGAGTCGGCGGGACTAGAAGGCCCGTTCGACCCGGGCCGGGACGGATCTGTGATTATGAAGAGAGCTTATTCAGCCAGGGATGTTGCCCTCGAGGTACTCCGGCGCATCGATGAACAGGAGGCCTACGCGGACATATCCCTTGATTCATTTCTTGAGAAGCATCGCCTTTCCGGTCCGGATAGGGCGCTCGTCACCGAGATCGTTTACGGGGTCTGCCGCAGGCGGAACACTCTGGATTGGGCCATCGGGAAGGCGAGCTCCCGGCCGGTGGGCGAAATGACCGGCGATGTCCGAGACGCCCTGAGGATGGGCGCGTACCAGTTGATTTACCTGGATAGGGTCCCTCCGCACGCGGCGGTCAACGAATCGGTCGAGGCGGTCAAGCGCCGAGGCGGCCCTGGCGCGGCGATGTTCACCAATGCCGTCCTCAGGAATGTGGCGGGCAAGGTTCATTCACTGGATCTCGGGGGCGAAGAGGGCGATTCCAGCGTCCCCGCGTCGATCCGCTTCTCCCACCCCGAATGGCTGGTAGATCACTTCTCGTCGGAGCTGGGCATCGAAGGAGCCCGGCGCCTGATGGAGGCGAATAACGAGGTACCGCCATATACCGCAAGGGTGAATACGATCAGGGTAGCCGTCGCCGAGGTGGAGGCCGTTTTCAGGGGGCGCGGGGTACCCGTTACGGGGTGCAGGTTCGTCCCCGAGGGGTTGTGGTTCCCCGAAGGGCCGGGAGACGAGGGGGCGGCCGCTCACCGCCAGGGACTGATCCAGGCCCAGGACGAGGGCTCGATGCTGGTGTCGCGCGTCCTCGCCCCGGAGCCGGGTGAGTTCGTGATAGACGCTTGCGCGGCCCCCGGTGGCAAGACCACGCACATGGCCCAAATCATGGACAACCGTGGCAGGATCGTCGCCTCCGACATCCACCCATCCCGTCTCGGACTCGTCCGCGAAGCCCGCGACAGGCTTGGCGCCACCATCGTGGAGGAACTGCTCGGCGACAGCAGGGATCTACGGGAACGCTTCGCGGGCCGGGCGGACAGGGTACTCGTGGACGCGCCTTGCAGCGGCCTGGGCACGCTCAGGAGGCGGCCGGACGCCAGGTGGAGGAAGAAGGCGGATGATCCCCGGCGCCTTTCCGCCCTTCAGTTGGAACTGCTCCTATCGGCAGCGGATTGCCTGAAGCGCGGCGGCTCGCTCGTATACAGCACGTGCACGATCGGCCGGACGGAGAACCAGGAAGTGATCCGCGGCTTCCTGGAGACGCGGGACGATTTTTTCCCCGATGATAGCGGGCCGTACCTTCCCGAGGATCTGCGACTAGACGCCACAGGGGAAGGGTATATACAACTGCTGCCGCACGTTCACGGCACGGACGGGTTCTTCATCTGTAGGATGAGGCGGAGTGGTTAGATGAGTGAATCGGGCGAAAAAACCGACCTCCTGGGCGTCACCCTCGAGGAAGCCGAGGAGTTCTTCGACTCCCTCGGTCAACCCCGTTACCGTGCGCGCCAGGTATTCGAATGGATGTATTCCGCAAGGGCCCGGTCTTTCGCGGATATGACCAACCTCCCGCTTCGGATGAGGGAGACGTTGGAGCGCATTGCCAGGATAGGCTCGGTGGAAAACGTCGCGAGGGAGACCTCCGCGGACGGGAAGGCGGTAAAACTCCTCTTCGGTTTGCGGGACGGGAACGCGGTGGAGGCCGTCATGATGAAGCACGACTACGGCATCACCGCTTGCGTCTCATCGCAGGTGGGATGCAGAATGGGGTGTGGTTTTTGCGCCTCCGGCACGGATGGTTTCGTGCGCAACCTGTCGCCGGGGGAGATGGTCGCGCAGGTGACGGGGGTCAACGAGGCGCTTCGGCGCGATCAGAGGGTTTCCCGGGTCGTCCTCATGGGCTCGGGCGAACCGCTGGACAACCTCGACGCGAGCCTGAAATTCATCCGCATCATCAATGAGGACCGCGGCCTCAATATCGGGATGCGCCACATTACGCTTTCCACCTGCGGGGTTGTCCCCGGCATAATGAGGCTGGCGAAGGAGAAACTGCCGATCACTCTGTCTGTGTCGCTGCACGCCCCGGACGACGAACTCAGGTCGTCTCTCATGCCGGTGACGAGGAGGTACGGGCTGAAAGAACTGATGGATGCGTGCAGGCATTACGCCGATGTCACCGGGAGGAGAGTGACCATAGAATACGCACTGGTGGATGGGGTTAACGACCTCGACCGGCACGCGAGGAGCCTCGCCGCGCTTCTTCGCGGCGGGCCGTTTCACGTTAACCTGATACCGCTGAATCCCGTGCCGGGTAAAGGTCTCCGGCGCGCCCGCCCCGAGAGGGTGAAGGAGTTCTATGCGCTGCTAGAGAATATGGGGATCGCTGTAACGGTCCGTCGCGAGTTCGGGGCGGGGGTCGACGCGGCGTGCGGCCAGCTCAGGCGGCGGGTCGCGAGGGGGGGCGCTGATGGAGTATAGCGCTTTCAGTGACGCGGGGCTCGTGAGGCCCGACAACGAGGATTCGTACTGCCTTACGAATCTGGACGGGCATTCCTCGATCCTGGCCGCCGTGGCGGACGGCATGGGCGGGCATGAAGGTGGCGAGATCGCGTCCAGGATCGCGGTCGCGGCGGTGGAATCCGTGATCGCGGGCTCGTGGAGTAACCCTCCCGCCGATGACAAGGACGTGCTCTCCATGGTTTCCAGGGGTGTATCCACCGCCAACCGGATGATCAAGGAGGAATCCATCAGGAGATTCGGGATTCCCTGCATGGGCACCACCCTGACGGCGGCCGTGCTATGCGGCGGGAGCGCGTACATCGGGCATGCTGGAGACAGCAGGGCTTATCTGATCAACAAGGACGGCATAGCCCAGCTCACTGAAGACCATTCGCTCGTGGGCGAAATGGTGCGCGAGGGGGACCTTACTGAATCTGAAGCCATGCGCCACCCGGGCAGGAACATCCTGACCAACGCGCTGGGGACCGGCGAGAACCCCAGGCTCGATCTGCACACGGCGCGACTGGAAGAAGGCGACACCATATTGCTGTGCACAGACGGTCTAACCAACCTGGTGAGCAAGAAAGAGATACTCGACTCCGCTCGGACGATAGCCTCGCTGGACGAGCTCGTTCACTCCCTGGTCGAGATGGCCAATTCGCGCGGGGGGTACGACAATACGACTGTCGTGGCCGTAAGGTATCCAGATGGAAGGTAGGCTGGCTGGCGGAATGATTGGGAAGGTGCTTGGGGGCAGGTACGAAGTCCTGGAGAAGATCGGCGGCGGCGGGATGGCCGTCGTCTACCGGGCGCACGACAACTACCTGAACAGGAGCGTCGCTGTCAAAGTGCTTCGCCCGCAGTTTGCGGGCGATGAGGACTTCGTCAGGCGCTTCAGGCGAGAGGCGCAGGCGGCGGCCAGCCTCTCCCATCCGAACATTGTGAATATCTTCGATGTCGGTGAAATCGACGACACTCACTATATCGTCATGGAATACGTTGAGGGATCGACCCTCAAACAGGTGATAAGCTCGAAGGGCCGGCTGTCGCCGGTGCAGGCCTTGAAGATTTCTCACCAGATCTGCGAGGCTCTGGAACACGCCCACAAGAGGCACGTCATCCACCGCGACATAAAACCGCAAAACATACTGATGAGCAGGGACGGCAGGGCGAAGGTGACGGACTTCGGCATAGCCCGCGCTGCGAGCTCGTCGACAGTCACTCACACGGGGACGGTCATAGGCTCCGTCCACTATTTCTCACCGGAACAGGCCAGGGGTGGATTCACCGGCGAGCGTTCCGACATCTACTCCCTTGGCGTCGCCATGTACGAGATGGTGACCGGGAAGGTGCCGTTCGAGGGGGATAGCCCGATCTCGATAGCCCTCAAGCACATGCAGGAGGAGATCGAGCCTGTAAAAAACACGAATCCAGAGGTTCCGGACGAGGTCGCGACCATAATCACCCGCGCCCTCAGGAAGAACCAGTTCGACAGGTACCAGAGCGCGTCCGACATGCTCCGGGACATAAGGGAATCCCTGGCCGATCTGGGCGAGGACGTGAAGAGCACTGTGGATGAGGGGCTGTTGAACGCCCCACCCGCCATGGAGGATGACGGGGACGAGATGCAGGCCACCAGGGTGAAGCCCAGGAAGAGGCGCGGCCTTGGGTGGTTGAAGTGGCTCGTCCCGCTGGTCGTCGTCGCGGTCGCGGGCGCGTGGGGGTCCGTGGAGTTGATGGATTGGCTCAACGTGCCGACTATCCAGATGCCCGGGGTAGTGGGGAAGAGCCTCAGCGACGCGCAAGAGGAACTCAGGGTCCAGGGGCTGCTAGGTTCCGTGGTCGCCCAGAAATACGACGATAAGACGCCGGTCGGCTACGTGATTTCCCAGATGCCCGAGGCGGGCGAGAGCGTCAAGAAAGGCAGGACCGTGAACCTGGTCGTCTCGCTGGGACAGGAATCCACCATCGTGCCGGATATAACCAACAAGCCGCTGCGCGAGGCCGAGGTACTTCTTCACGGGGCAGGCCTCGACTTCGGGAGCATAAGGGGGGGTTTTCACCCGACGATTCCGGAAGACAGCGTGACCTCGCAGAACCCGAGGAAGGATACGAGGGTTGCCAAGGGCACGCTGGTGGACGTATTTATCAGCAAGGGACCCGAGCCCACCGCCATCTCGGTGCCCGACTTCGTCGGCTCGTCAGTCCAGGATGCCGTGCAGCTACTGGCGGGACTGAAACTGGCGCAGGGGACCATCACCGAGAAGGACTCCCCCGACCCCGCCGGTCTTGTCATCGGGCAGGACCCCCAAAAGGGATCGGAGGTTCGGGCGGGCACCCCGGTTAATCTGATTGTAAGCAGGGGCCCCGGCTCATTGTCTTCCAGGAGGAACGTCATCAGCATCAGTATACCCGACGGAAACAACCAGGTGGATTTGAAAGTCACAGTGCAGGACGGGTCGGGGACGAGGCTCGCGTACAGGGGAAAGCACGATCCGAGGGCCACGGTGCAGGTGGAGGTTTACTGGAACGGGCCTCAGGCCACTGTGAGGATATTCTTCGATGACGTTCAGGATCGCGAACTGACTCTGAATTAGGGGATAGAGGGAAAATGTGACGGGAACAGGCAGGATCGCGAGGTGCCACTCCAACTTCTTCGACGTGCTTCTCGACTCGGGCGTTGCGCGTTGCGTAATCAGGGGGCGTTTGAGGCTGGAACGCCGTGCCATTCTGGCGGGGGATCTGGTTGAGGTATCCTGCGCTGGGGATGGCGCCCACGTTATAGAGAAGGTGCTTCCCAGGCGGAACGAGCTGATCAGGCCCCCCATTGCGAATGTGGACACTCTCCTCGTAGTGTTCACGATCAAGGAACCCCCTTTCAACTCCCGCGTGGTGGATAAGTTGCTGGTACTGGCGGAGGCAAGGGGCATGAACGCCCTCGTTTGCCTCAACAAGGCCGACTTATACAGCACGGAGGAGATCGAATCCGGCCTGGCCGCCTACAGAAGCGCGTCTTATGTCACGTTGGTTGCGAGCGCGCGCACCGGGCTGGGCATGGATGCCCTTCGCGCGGGACTCGGTTTCGGGGCG
>JAHDPS010000200.1 GCA_018434225.1 Bacillota bacterium | reverse complement strand
ACGTCGATGTCCCTGTTATCGGCCATGTCGCGGAGCTCGCGCGCGATCACCTCACGGTCGTCGGCGACGATGACATAGTGCGCCACCTCGCCGCCCGATGCCTCGACCTCCTCGCGGATGGCTTCACCGGACACATCGCGTCGCTCACCCGCCGCCCCCGAATCGCTGGCCGTCAGGATACCGTACCTTATCGCCATTGCGCCGCCCCCCCAGCGTACTATTACTTCGCGGAATCCTCCCTGATGTACGTGCCGCTCGCGCCACCGGACTTGAGCATCAATCTGATGTCGCCGATGACCATGCCCCTGTCCAGGGATTTGCACATGTCGTATATGGTGAGGGCCGCAACAGAGACCCCTGTAAGGGCCTCCATCTCCACCCCCGTCCTTCCGGTACTCTCGACGGTGACCTCTATCTCGACCGATGGACGACCCTCCGGGAACGAGAATTCCACTGAGGAGGATGTTATCTGAATAGGATGGCACAGCGGGATCAGGTGCGGGGTGTTCTTCGTGGCCATTATCCCGGCGACGCGCGCCGCGGCGAGCACGTCCCCCTTCGGAGCGGCGCCCTCCTTCAACCGGCGCAATGTCTCCGGCGACATGAGCACCTCGCCCCTCGCCACCGCCTTGCGGACCGTCTCATCCTTCGCGCCCACGTTCACCATGATCGCCTTGCCCCGGGCATCCAGATGAGAGAAACCACCACGTTCGCCAGTCATTTCGCCACCCTCTCATACCATAAGCCTCAGCCGCCGATTCTGGACATGAGCCGGCCGTCCAAACCAGCTGCGCACTCCATTTCGTGTTTCACCGGCTTCAGGCTCGCCGCCTTAATGAAGAGCTCCTCCAATTCGTCATCGCGGCAACCCCCGCGCATGGGGCCCTTCACGTCCACCTCAGCGCTCGACGCCAGGCACGGGCTCAGGCTCCCCGTCGAGGTTAACCTCATTCTCGTGCACTTCGCGCAGAAATGACCGGTCAGGGCGGATATGAATCCGACCGTCCCCTTGTAGCCATCTATGGCCAGATACGTCGCCGGCCCCCTCCCATCCACCACCGTGGAGTGAATCGCGCGGCCCCCTTTCTCGGAGACGGCCCTCTCCACCGCCGTCACGATCTCGCTCGCCGGCATGAACCTCCGCTGGAACCATGCATCGTTCCAGCCCACCGGCATGAGCTCGATGAACCGCAGGTGCACGGGGCGATCCCGTATGAATTCCAACAGTGTGGGGATATCGCCGTCGTTCAGTCCCCTCAGTGGGACGCAATTGATCTTGACCGGCGTAAGGCCGATCGCCAGGGCAGCGTCCACCCCGCTCAACACCCCTTCGATCTCGCCACCGCGCGTGATGGCGGCGAATGT
>JAHDPS010000316.1 GCA_018434225.1 Bacillota bacterium | reverse complement strand
TCAAGAGCCCTGGCAAAATCGGCGGGTCTGGAGGTATCCTCGTCCCATCCTTTTCTCATCTTCACGGTCACGGGCACACTGACAGCCTCTCTCACCTTCTCCACAATCCCCGCAGCAAGGTGCGGATCCAGCATCAAGGCAGCTCCGGCGCCAGATTTCGTCACCTTCGGGACGGGACAGCCCATGTTGATATCCACCAACGACGCGCCCCTGCTCTCGGCTATCCTGGCCGCTTCAGCCATGGACGACGGGTGCGAACCGAATATCTGCACCCCCACTGGCTTCTCCTCGTCTTGAATCGCTACTATCTTCAGGGTCTCGCGATTACCATAAACAAGCCCCTTATCGCTCACCATCTCAGTGAACGATAAAGGGGCCCCCAGCCTGCGAGCCAGGGCGCGGAAAACGCGGTCGGTCACCCCGGCCATGGGCGCCAGCATAGCGGGAGGGAACAACTCAATCTCGTCTATCTCGCACAGTCGCAAGCGATCCTCCGGAAACCGGTCTTTAGTGAACCACGTTGTCAGGCGCCGACGGAATCCCTGCCCTATCCAGTACCGATTCGGCCACGTATATCGGCGCTCCCGCTCGTATGGCCAGGGCAACGGCATCGCTGGGCCTGGAGTCTACCTCCAGGGTTCGACCGCCGGTTTCCAGTACGAGCCGCGCGAAGAACGTGTCCTCCTTGAGGTCGTTCACCTTGGCCATCGTGATCTTTGCGTCGAGGGAATCAACCACTGACTTCAGCAGGTCGCAGGTGAGCGGTCTCGGCGCCCTAATACCCTGCATCTCCATCGCAATAGCGGAGGCCTCGATGGGACCTATCCAGATGGGCAGGATCGTCCCGCCTTCAACCACTTTAAGCAGCAGGACGGCCTGATTACTGTCGACATCCAATCCGACTCTGTCCACAGTGACCATGATCATGGCAGTCCCCCCAAGTGTCGTTCGTCTCGGTCGTTCCCCTTGAGGATATTATATCATTACATACTGCCCTCGACCGAGAAGGCCGGGCCTTACCAGGTCAATTCTCCGATAGGTCCGTATTCGGCCAGTTTATCACTTATCTCCGTCTTGATCGACTCGAGCGTAGCCGGGTCCGAGGCTTCGGCTCTCAGCACCAGCGCGGGCTGAGTATTCGAGGCCCTCACGAGGCCCCAACCGCCCGGGAACAGCACGCGGGCGCCATCAACGTCTACGACATCATACTTTGAGCGGAAATGCGCCGTGATCTCGCGCACTATGGCGAACTTGATATCATCAGGGCACTCCACCCTCGTTTCGGGGGTCGAGTGATACGCGGGGATCTCCGACACCATGGCGGACAGTGGCTTTTTCGATCTGGAGATTATGCGAGCGAGCCTCGCCGAGGCGTATATCGCATCATCGTAGCCGTAGTACTCGTCGGCAAAAAACATGTGCCCCGACATTTCCCCCGTGAACACGGCCCCTATCTCGCGCATCTTGGCCTTTATAAGCGAGTGCCCCGTCTTGGAGAATACCGGCTTCCCTCCAAGGCGTCTTATCTCGTCCACGAGGGCCTGGGAACACTTGACCTCCACCAGCGCGTCGGCCCCGGGGTATTTCGGCAAGATTTCCCTCCAAAAGAGGGCCATCAGCGTGTCCCCCCATATCGGCCTACCCAGTTCATCCACCGCCCCCAACCGGTCGGCGTCGCCGTCGAACGCCACCCCGACGTCCGCACAGCTGTCCCTCACCACCTCGGCCAATTGTTCCAGATTTTGCGGCTTCACTGGATCGGGAAAATGGTTGGGAAAGGTGCCGTCCGGTTCGCAGAAGAGCTGTATCACCCGACACCCGATTCTCTCGAGGATCCTCGGCCCAAACAGCCCTCCCGCGCCATTGCCGCAATCCACGACCGCCGTCACGGCCCGCGGTCCAAGACTGATGCGCCCTGCGATGGCCTCTATGTAGTCGCTAACTGGATCGAACCCTCGGAGTGAACCCGCGCCCTTCTCGAAAACGCCGGACTCGGCTATACTTCGGACCTCCTGGATCTGCTCCCCGTACATCGTCGCGACCCCTATGCCCAACTTGAACCCGTTGAACTCGGGCGGGTTGTGGCTCCCCGTTATCATGACGCCCCCCTGCACGCCGTGTTTCGCTCGTGCGAAGTAGAAGACCGGGGTGACCACCAGCCCGATGTCGATCACGTCGCAGCCCGTGGCAAGCAGCGCCCGGGCCATTACGTCCCTGTATCCCTCCGAGGAGAGCCGATTGTCCCTCCCCAATACGACGCCGCGGAGCCCGCGTCTCCTGAGGTATGTGCCGTAGGCGCGGCCGATGATATCGATCGTGTCCGAGTTCAGGTCCTCATCGACAATCCCCCTGATGTCGTATTCCCTGAAAATCTGCGGGTTGACGCTTGGCATTTCGAGACTCCCTCCACGATGCTCGGTTCTCACCTAATTCTTCCCAATGTCATTCCATTCCTCTCCCGTAGAATACCGCGAGATCATGGCCCTTCGGAGCGAAGTCCCCGTCACTTGGAGGATGGGAAGAGTACAAAATGGGGAGTTGGCGCGGAGAACAGGCGCCGTTTCAGCCGTTTCCTTCGCCGACCAGTGGAACCTGCGAGGGTATCCTTCGCGAGAACCGGGTGATCGTGCGGTATCCCATCGATCCGGCGAACTCGATCGCTCGAGCGAACTCGAAACCGACGTGCTCCGGATAATGGGCGTCCGACGAGATCACGATCGGCACGCCCATCCTCGCAAACGCCCTAAGAAAATCCGTGTGCGGGTACATCTCCTTGACGGGTTTCCGGAGGCCGGCTGTGCTTACTTCGACGGCGACCCCGCAAGACTTCGCGGCGCCCGCGATTCTATCGTAGTATGCTCCGAGATCGATAGTAGGGCGGTGGCCGAAGACCTTGATGACGTCGGGATGTCCGATCACATCGAACAACCCCGATCTTATGGCCTCCTCGAGGAGGCCGTAATACTCCCTGTACGCCGCGTTAACATCCTTCGAATCCCACTCGTTTTTCCTCGCCGAGTCGTCGAAACCCCACTCGCCGATGTAATGCACCGAGCCAATGACGTAGTCCCAGGGGGCCTTCTCGAGGAAGTCGCGTATCTCTCCCTCTCGTCCGCGAAGGTACTCGGCCTCGACTCCGATCTTGACTGGCGCCACCAGGGAGCGGGCGCGCTGTATCAAGTCGACATACTCGTCCAGAGAGCAGTCCGGCTGAAGTTCCCACCATGAAGGCCAGACCGGGGTCGCCTCGCGAAACCGGAACATGTGCTCGGAAACGCCTATTTCACCTATCCCGTTTCTCGCCGCCGCGTCGACGAACTCCCGCAGCCAATCCATCCGTATAGGGCCGTTTTCCAGGTGCATGTGGTAATCAAATAACACGCGTTTCCCTCCCGGTGCCGGGATTATCGCCGTCGACCGAGCGGCTCTTCACCGGCGTTCCCGCCCCGCGAGCTCGGCCAGGACGTCGTCGATCCGGGCCCCTATACATTCCAACGCGATCATCGAGTGGAACAGGACGTCGGCGCATTCAGACACCGCTCGTTCTTTCCCCTCGGTCAGCAACGCCACCACGAATTCCGAGGCCTCTTCCCCAACCTTGCGGGCTATTACGGGAAGGCCCTTCCTGAACAGCCCCGCCACATAAGAATCCGAGGGCATCTCCCTCTTGCGCCGCTCGATTACATCAGTCAGGCGCTCCAAAACGCCCCTCGCAGCCGGCGTCCCGGCGGTCGGCACGGACGGCTGCGTGCCGACGGGCTGCATGGCGACTGGCTGATCCCCTGAGGCTGCGCAGTCGTCCCCCAGTACCACGTTGTGGAAGCACGAGTGGGTACCCTTGTGGCACGCGCAACCCGTTTGGATTACCCTGTACAACACCGCGTCACTATCGCAGTCGAGATCTATCCCCACAACCTCCTGCGTGTTCCCGGAGGTATCGCCCTTACGCCACAGATCCCGCCGCTCCCTGCTCCAATACCACGCCCGGCCGGTGGTCCTCGTTAGCTCCAGGGCCCGGGCGTCGGCGTACGCCAGCATGAGCACCTGCCCGGTTGACTCCTCTTGAACTACCACCGGAACCAGCCCGTCTTCGTCGAATTTCACCCTATCCACCCAGGACATGCCTGATCGGGACTCCTCCCTCATCCAGACGCTTTTTCAGCGCGGGGATGGATATTTCCCTGTAATGGAAGACGGATGCCGCGAGCGCCGCATCCGCGCCCCCCTTGAGGAACACGTCAAGAAAGTGCCCTTCGGTGCCGGCGCCACCGGAAGCTATGACCGGCACCCTTACAGCGTCCGATACCGCCCTAGTAAGATGCAGATCGAACCCTTCCTTTGTGCCGTCCCTATCGATGCTCGTGAGCAGCACCTCGCCCGCCCCTAGGGACGCGGCCTGGCTCGCCCACTCCACCGCGTCGAGTCCTGTGTTCCGCCGGCCTCCGTGCGTCCACGCCTCCCAGCCCCCGCGGCACGCCTTCGCATCCACGGATATGACAACGCACTGGCTGCCGAACTTCTCCGCCGCCCGGGATATGACCGACGGATCCTCCACCGCAGCAGTGTTTATCGAGACCTTATCCGCACCCGCCTTGAGTAACCCGCGGATATCTTCGACGCCGCCGATCCCGCCACCGACCGTGAGCGGTATGAACACCTCCGAAGCGGTCCTCGAAACGAGATCCACCAGCGTTTTTCTGCCCTCGGACGTGGCCGATATATCGAGGTAGACGATCTCGTCGGCCCCCTCCGATTCATACAGCCGGGCCAGTTCCACCGGGTCCCCGGCGTCGCGGAGGCCCAGAAAGTTGACCCCCTTCACGACCCTGCCGTCCTTTACATCCAGACAGGGGATAATCCTCTTCGAAAGCACGCCTATCGCCCCCGTTACATCGGCTCCGTTGCACCGGCTATCCGACCGGCCACATCGCATTCGCCCCATTGCGCTAGCCCCTATCGCGTTTGGTCCCGATGCTCGTCACCTTCCTGATAGGTGGCGATGAGCCGGTCCAGCCGCAAACCCCCCGCGTATATTGCCCTCCCTATGATGACGCCCTCCAGGCCCTCGCCTTCCATCGACTTAAGCGCGTCTATGTCCGCGTATGACGTGACACCGCCCGCGTAGATCACCTTAAGACCCGCTCCAAGTACCGTACGCACCGATGAGGCGTCGATGCCCTCGAGCATGCCGTCCCTTGCCGTGTCGGTGAAAACGGCCGTCGTGACGCCGGCGCGCTTGAACCTTTTCAACATCTCCGGGATCGGCTCACCCGCCGTCTCCTTCCAGCCCTTGACCGCCGCCCTTCCAGCCTTCAGGTCTATGCTGGGAACGATCCTCCCCGGGTATGCCTCGCACGCCTCCTCCAGGAAACCTCGGTTCGATACAGCCGCGGTCCCGACGACGACCCTGAACGCCCCCGCCCCGAACACGGCCTCCAGCGCGCCCATGTCCCTGATACCGCCACCCACCTGCAAATGCGCTTGCAGGCTGTGCGCCATTTCCGAGATAATATCCAGGTTGACCGGTTTCCCCTTGAACGCCCCATCGAGATCCACGACGTGAATGAGTTTGGCGCCCAGCCTGTCCCACACCTTGGCGACAGCTGCCGGAGTATTCGAGAAAACCGTCTTCTCGGTCTCTCTCCCACGCCTGAGCCTCACGCACTTCCCTTCCAGCAGGTCGATAGAGGGTATGATGAGCAACACTCCGCCTCCTCACCAGCGAATCGTAGGAAGTTCCTCAGTAGAACAAGGCCCGCGCTTCCGCTCTTTTCGGGGTGAAACTGGACACCGAACACAGAACCCCGCCTGACGGACGAGGGGAATCGGGTGCCGTGTTCCGTGTACGAAGTGATGACGCCCGGGTCCTGAGGGATCGCCCTGAATGAGTGAGCGAAATAGAACCGCGTCTCGCCCCGGGGCATACTGCCGCAGGGGCCGTCGAATAGCGGACCGGAAACGGACTCGACGGAATTCCAGCCGAGGTGCGGAACCCGCTCATCCTCCGGCAACCTGGTAACGCCTCCCTCGAAGACGCCGAAACCCCTTGCCCCCGGACTCTCGTCACTTCCCTCGAACAAGAGGTGCATGCCAAGACATATCCCCAGCACAGGCCTATTCTCTCTCGCCGCCGCGCAGATCAACCCCGCCAGACCGCTCTCTCGCAGCAACCGGACTGCGGGTCCGAACGCCCCCACCCCGGGTAGTATTATCGCATCTGCCGATCCTGCGGTGCGCGGATCCGACGTAACGACGCACGAACGGGAGAATCGTTGAAGGGATTTCGAGATGCTCATAAGATTCCCTGCGCCGTAATCGATAATCGCTATCACTCAGATTGCCCCTTTGATAGATGGGCTCCCGCGCCTCCACTCAGTGACGGCAGACGCCCCCCTCATGGCGAGGGCGGCCGCCTTGAACGCGGCCTCCAGGATGTGGTGGGGATCCGATCCCCACACGTACTTCAGATGCAAGACGATCGCGGCATTGGCGCATAGCGCGCGAAAGAATTCCCCCGCCAGGCGGCACTCGAAACCGTCCGTGACGCTGTCATCCACCGGAAGGTCCCAGCGGAAACCGCCCCTGCCGCCCATGTCGACGGCGGCGAAGACAAGCGCGTCATCCATGGGAACGCAGGCGCTCCCAAACCGCGCCGCCCCGGAACCGTCGCCGTATGCCCTACGCAGGGCCTCCCCCAACACTATGCCCGAGTCCTCCACGACATGATGCTGGCTCTCGAAACCGCGGCACGATGCCCTCATTTCGAGATCGAACCCCGAGTGGAAGGCAAACGATGATATCATGTGATCGAACAGGGGGATCCCGGTCGACACCTCCTGGATTCCCGTGCCGTCCAGGTTCAAGGCAACATCGATCTCGGTTTCGAGCGTCTTCCTCGATGCGCTTCCCGTTCTCTGCATAGCGCGCACTCCTCCTTCAGCACAGTACACAAAACCTCTATGAGTCCATATATCGCTTCACCCGCTCACCAGGCGCCTGAGCGCGGCCACCGCGTCCATGTTCTCCCTCCTGCTTCCGACGGCCACGCGGATGTATCCGGGCGGATCATCCACGAGCCGCACATAGACCCCCAATTCCCGTAGCGATGCGCGCAGTTCGCGCGCGTCCACGCGGGGTCTCACTAACAGAAAGTTCGTCACGCTCGGGAAAACAATAACGCCCTCGATGCCGTCGAGCGCCCGCGCTAGCCACGCTCTCTCCTCCCTGATCGCCGCAACTGACCGTTCGACAAGGTCGCTCCTGTTGAGCACCTCAAGGGCTATCATCTGCGTGAGCACGTTGACGTTGAAGGGCATCTTCGCCTCCTGGACCCTCGCCGTGTATTCCGACGAGGCCAGCATATAGCCCAGGCGCAGGCCGGCAAGCCCCCATGCCTTGGACATCGTCCTCATCACTACGAGCCTCGGGAAATGACCTAACAAGTGCGCGACGGTATCGCCGCAAAACTCGTAGTATGCCTCGTCCACGACGATGGTGGCCCCGGTTTCGCGGAGCAAGGACTCCACCACCTCGATGTCGCAAAGGTTCCCCGTGGGATTGTTGGGCCTGCACACGAATACCAGGCTGCCCGGCCCCCGCGCTTCCTCCAATAGTCGAGACAGATCCGGCTCGAACCGCTCGTTCATGGGCACTTCCACGAGGAGTCTCCCACTCGCCCGCGCCGCTCTCGAGTACATCCCAAACGTTGGAGTCGACACGATTATTCGTCCCCGGGGATCCGCCACGGTGGCGTTGAGCATGATGAGTTCATCCGAGCCGTTCCCTAGCGTCACCATGCCGGGTTCGACACCGTTCATGGAGGCGATCCTCTCCGCAAGCCTGTCCGCGCCGGCGCCGGCCGGCCCGCCCATCTCGGCGTAATACCTGTTGAAGGGCAATGATACGGCCTTTTCCAGGATCGATCTCTTGACTTCGACGGGCAGGTCGAATGGGTTTTCGTTCATGTCCAGCCTCGCTCGATTCAACGCATCCCCACCCCGCCTCCTGGAAAAGTCGATTCTGCGGCCTCCGGTCCGGCTCCATCGCCCAACCTGGCGCGGAGCGCCCGAGCGTGCATGACGAATCCCTCCAGATCCGCCAGTACGGCAGCCGCTTCAGCGGGGGCGCGCATTCCCGTTCGCGATCCCCAGACGAGGCTCGAAGATACCATGAAGTCGTCGGCGGTAAGACCCGACGAGAACCGCGCGGCTCCCCCGGTTGGCAGAACGTGGCTGGGACCCGCGGCGTAATCCCCCAGGGCGGCGGGCGAGTACCCGCCTATCAGTATTGCGCCGGCCGAGCGAACGAGGGGCAACACCTCGATGGGATCCACCGTCATCACCTGAAGGTGTTCGGGAGCCATTCTGTTCACCAGCTCGAGAGCCTCCGCCAGAGAATCGCACAGCACGCCGACAACGCGCGGGTCCTCCTCCTCGGCGCCGGCGAGCATCAGGCGGCGGCCGACCTCACCGATCACACCGGCCGAAGTGGACAACAGCGCCGCCCTGGAATCGGCCCCGTGTTCCACCTGGGCGAAAAGGTCCGCGGCCACCCAATCCAGATTCGCGGTCTCGTCCGCCAGTATGGCGACCTCGCTGGGGCCGGCCAGGGAATCGATGCCTGTGTCGCCGTATACCAGGCGCTTCGCCGCGGTCACGTAGCGGTTGCCGGGTCCGACGATCTTGTCAACTCTGGGGACAGTCTCGGAGCCGTATGCCATAGCGGCGATCGCCTGCGCGCCACCGACCTTGAAGATCCTGTCGACGCCCGCCTCCCCGCACGCAACCAGTATGTGCGGGTCGACGCCGCCGTCGGGGCGCGGCGGTGTGCACGCTACGACAGTGCGCACCCCCGCCACCCTCGCCGGGACGGCGGTCATAATGGCTGTCGATATGTACGGCTTCCGCCCACCTGGAATGTAGAGGCCGGCGGAGTCGACCGCCCGGTATACGCGTCCGAGTACGCCCGGACCGACTTGCGCCGGCCTTGTATTGGAGGTCATAGTATTCCGGCTGTACTCCCGCACCCTGTCAACGGCGAAACGAATCGCTTCCAGCGCGGCCGCATCCACTCCCTCGTACGCCGCCTCGAGCTCGCCGGGTTTGACCTCGAACTGTGCACCGCCCCTCCGGCGGCCATAATCAACTCCATCGAACCGCCTCGTGTACTCGATCAGAGCGCAGTCGCCTCGTTTCCTCACATCGTCGATCAGGGCAGTCACGGTCGAGACCAGTTCCGAATCGTACAGCGCTCCCGCTCTCGCCTGGAGCGATTCCACGAATTCCTTCTTCCCCAGTACCTTCATTCCCGTTCCCCTTCCGCGCTCGTGGCCGCCGTAGCAGCCGCGATTATGCTCGATACCAGGGTCGCTACCGCTCCTTGCTTCATGGTGTAACTCGCGGGGTTCACTATGAGACGCGCCGACGACCTGAGTATCTCCTCCACCTCGACCAGCCCGTTTCTTTCAAGGGTTTTGCCGGTCTGGACGAGGTCGACGATGGCGTCCGCCAGGCCCATCGAGGGGGCGAGCTCAGTCGAGCCGTGCACCTTGATGACCTGGAACGGGCAGCCTTTCCGCGAAAGGAACTCCTCGGCAAGAGACGCGTACTTGGAGGCCACGCGCAGGACCGGTCTAGGAGGACCCCGGAAACCCTTCGGCGCCGCCACTACCAGGCGGCACACCCCCACGCCCAGGTCGCCGATTTCGACGACGTCCTTTTTCTGCTCCAGGAGCACGTCCTTACCGACGATCCCCATGTCCGCGGCGCCGGTAGCCACGTACGTGGCGACGTCGTCGTCCCTGATCACGATTATCCTCACTCCATCGCGTTCAAACACAAGCCCGTCCGTCGTCGGGGCCTCGCCATCCCAGACCTCAGCCTCGCGCAGTATCCCAAGGCTGGGCTCGAGAAGGCGCCCCTTGGGAAGGGCAATAGTAATCCCGTCCACTTCGATCCCTCCGCAGTAAACTCGACCGGATGCGCGGTGCCTGGAAGAGGGCTTCAGTGAATGCCGGCGGCCCCGGCGGGACCCGCCAGCCATCCAAACCACTCCGCGCCCGGGCCTCGCCCCCCTGCATCGCGCCCGCCGGTGGGCATCTCTTCATATCCGGACAGCGTGACGTACATTACGCTGGACGCGCCGAGCGCCACACCCAGGCGCCTCGCCTCCTCCCGCGAAAAGGCCCCTCGATCGAAACGCACCCTGAGGCCGCGCCGCCTGAGAGAACCGACCAGCGCACCCGCTTGCGACGCCGCCTCGGCCGCGGCCACCACGAGCGTCAGAGGCTGCACGGCGATTGACGAGCCCTGACTCCTTACCATCTCTACGACCTCCGGTACGTTAAGCGCGAATCCGGTGGCCGGCTGGGGCGCACCGAGCCTCGCCATCAGCCCGTCGTACCTTCCCCCGCCTCCCGCCGCGCGCCCGATCCCCTTCCCATAAACCTCGAAGACCATCCCCGTGTAATACGACATGTCTCGCACGATCCCCATATCGATGCATATCGAATCCTCAATCCCGAACGCCCGCAGGGCGTCGAGCGTTTCCTTCCACCCCGGGAACGGATCAACAATCCCCTCCACCGGCGCCGGTCTTAAAGAATCCCTCAACGCCGCCACGTCGGCGGAAGAAACCCCTGCTTCGAGCGAGACGCGTTCGAAAGAAACCATATCCCTCTTTTGCAGCGACTCAAGAGCGGCCGACAGCGATTCATCGCGGATCCCCGCCCGTTCGAGAAGGTCCCTCGTCGCACTCACATTCCCGATCCCGATCCTGAAAACGCTCGCCCCCGCGGCCTTCAGGCACTCAACGCAAAGCGCAACTATTTCGGCGTCCGCCCAGGATCCCGCCACCCCGAATACCTCGGCGCCCGCCTGCGAAAACTCGTGGGGTCTTCCGGAACGGTCTCCCTCTATCCTGAAGACGTTCCCCGTATAGTAGACCTTGGCCGGCAGCGCCCACCCCCCGGCAGCGACCATGGCGGCCGCCGGCGTAGTCATGTCGGGCCTCAACGTGAGCATGTTGCCCCGCCTATCGGCGAACTTGTACGTCCTAGCCTCCATGGATGCCCCGGGTCCGGCCGATACCTCCCTGCTGAACCTTATAGTCGCTGGAATCACCTCCACATATCCCCATGATTCCATCACACGGGATATGGCGGATTCCACCCGTCTATTGGCAAGCGCCTCTTCCGGCAGGAGATCCCTCATCCCATCGGGCAGCAGCCTGGAATTCCACGACGCCAATGAAACCATCCTCCCATCTCGCTCACGCAGAGCGATCGGCCTACTTCTCTACTTTACTATGATAACGTATTAAAGCACAAAGACAATATAGCACCCTCCGCGGAAACCGTCAATGGAATATCATTCCCTCGGTGGATCTCACGAGCAGGATAGAAACGGCGTCCATCGCGGGCACAGCCCCGACCTATGGGATCGTCTCCAGCGTGTATGCATCTCGACCCGCTGATCCGCTACCCGGCCAGATATGCGTCCCTGACCTCCGGATTCTCAGCCAGGTCTCGCGCCGGCCCGGAAAGCACCACCCTGCCGTTCCTGAGAACGTACCCCCTATGGGCGACCTCCAGGGCGAGGTAGGCGTTCTGCTCCACCAGGAGAATGGTCGCACCGAGGCGGTTAATTCCCTGGATAACCTCGAATATCTCGTCGACGAGGACCGGCGCGAGCCCCATCGAAGGCTCATCGAGAAGCATCGCCTTGGCTCCGGACATCAGGGCCCTGCCGAGAGCCAGCATTTGCTGTTCGCCACCGCTCAGGGTCCCCGCCCGCTGTCGTTTTCGCTCCCACAGCCTGGGGAATATCTGGAACACCCTGTCGTAGTCCGCCGCCAGGGCCGCTCTATCGCGTCGCGCGAAGGTGGCCAACTGGAGGTTCTCCATCACAGTGAGGTTAGGGAAGACGTGCCTTCCCTCGGGAACATGCGCCATCCCCATCGCAACGATCCTGTGCGGCGGCATCTTCGTCAGGTCGCGACCATCGAAAACCGCGCTTCCGGAAGCCACGGGGACCAGGCCCGAAAGCGCCCTTAGAGTCGTGGATTTGCCCGCGCCGTTCGAGCCGATCAGCGTGACGATCTCTCCCCTGTCGACGCAGAAATCCACTCCGTCGAGCGCTTTAATAGCGCCGTACGAGACCCTCAGGTTATTGACCTCCAGCAGCATGTGTAGCCCTCCGTCCAAGGTACGCGGCGATCACCCTCGGGTTACTCTGGATTTCCGCCGGCGTCCCCTCGGCAATCGTCTCCCCGAAGTCCATCACCATTATGCGTTCGCACATTCGCATAATGACGCGCATCTGGTGCTCGATGATGAGCACGGTCACGCCGAATTCCCTTCTGACGCGCTGTACCAGGCGAATGAGGTCCTCGGCCTCGCTCGGGTTCATGCCGGCCGCCGGCTCGTCCAGGAGGAGCATCTTGGGTTCCACCGCCAAAGCCCTCGCTATCTCCAGCCTTCTCTGTTCACCATACGGGAGGTTCCTGGCAAGTTCCCCGCTCCTGTCGACAATGCCGAACCGATCCAGGAGTCCGAGGGCCGCCTCTTCGACCTTGCGCTCCTCCGCCACGAACAGGGGACCGCGCCGGAGGGCGGAGTAAAGCCCAATCCTTCTCTTGGAGGAATAGGCTACCTTCACGTTATCGAGCACGGTGAGGTTACCGAAGAGTCGTATGTTCTGAAACGTCCTGGCGATGCCAAGCCGGGTTATGCGGTACGGCGCCAGGCCCGTCACGTCGTTGCCCAGGAACAACACCTTGCCCTCCGTGGGGCGGTACACTCCGGTGATCAGATTGAAGACGGTGGTCTTGCCGGCGCCGTTCGGCCCTATCAGCCCGATCAGTTCCCCTTCGCGCATCCGCAAGTCGAAGTCCTTGCAGGCCCGAATCCCGCCGAAGAACATGGACAGCCCCTGGGTCTCGAGTATGACCCCCACTTAGACCCCCTCCCCCATTCCCGTCGGTTTTCGCCCCGCAATCCGCCCCGGAATGGGCGGCGGGAGGAACGGAAAGAGTTCGCGCATGCCGCCAAGGATGCCGGACGGCCTGCACAACATGAGGACGGCCAGAATAGTGGGGGTGACCACCATCCTCCAGACGGGGCTCAGATGGAATACGGGAAGCACCTGGCGCAGGCCCTCGAGGACGATGTTCATTATCGCCGCACCCAGGATCGCACCCCCGATCCTGCCGATCCCGCCGAGGTGCAACATCGCGAGAAGCTCGATGGACTTGACCGACCCAAACATGGAAGGGTGGGCGTACTGTAGGAGGTGGACGTATAGGCCCCCGGCGACCCCGGCGAGCGCGGCGGACAGCCCGAAGCATATCGACTTTGCCCTTTTCGTATCCACGCCCATGAGGTCGGCGGCAAGCTCGTTCTCGCGGATCGAGAGTACGTCCCTCCCATAGCTCGAGGACACGAAGTTCCGGCAGATGATCACCGTCACTAACAGGGAGAAAAAGGTCCAGGTGAAATCGGTCACCTTTGGGATCAACCTGTCCGGGGGTATGCCCTGGTATCCCCGGGCGCCTCCCACGGCCTCGATGTTATTCACCACGTTGATGATGATCATGTTGAAACCGAAGGTGACCAGGGCCAGATAGTCCCCCCTCGTCCCGAAGGCGGGCACGGAGAGGATCAGTCCCGCCAGGGCGGCGGCCATGCCCCCCGCCGCCAGGGAGACCAGGAATCCAATCCCTTTGAGCCAGAATGGCGAGCCGGGGCCGAGGCCGAACCCCATGGTCATCAGTGTGACGGATACGTATGCCCCGACGCCCATGAATGCGGCGTGCCCGAGGTTCGTTTCACCCATGTATCCGTTAGTCAGGTTGAGGCTGAGCACGAGGATGGCATCGATGCAGATATAACAGAGGATGGTCACGTAATATGGGGACATTATCCGTAGGGACGTCAGGAGCATCACCGCCAGGTACACGGCGGCCGCGGGGATCACTCTCCGGAAAACCTGGGTCGTCAGATCAGATCCCATGGGAGTACACCTTTTCGCTCTTGACCACGCCGCACATTCCGGTGGGTCTGAACACGAGCATGAGGATGAGCAAGGCGAACACGATCCCGTCGCGATACTGTGACTTCAAAAGGAACGGGACGAGTATCTCAACAGTGCCGAGAACCAACGCACCGACGTATGCTCCTTCAATCGAGCCTATGCCTCCGATGACCGCGGCGCAGAACGCTTTCCAGCCGACCATGGTTCCCATGTTCGTCTCGATGACCGGATAGGCGAGACCGTACATGATCCCACCGAGGGCGGCGAGGGAGGACCCTACCAGGAAGGTGAACGCTATGATCATGTTGACGTCGACGCCCATGAGGCTGGCGGCGGGCATGTCGACCGAGATCGCCCTCATGGCCCTGCCGATCTGGGTCCCGTTGACCAGCGCCTTCAGTACGAGCAACACCGCTATCCCAATGATCACCACCGCGATCTGGATACTGGTTACGACAACGCCGCCCACCTGGTATATTGCGGTGGGGAACAGCACTTCCGGCAGCTGTTTGCGGCCCGGTCCGACGACGGCCAGGGTGAAGTTCTCCAGGAAAATGCTGACGCTCAGCGCCGTGATCAGGGCCGACATCTTCGGCGCGCGCCTGAGCGGTCTGTAAGCCAGTCTCTCTATGCCCGCCCCCAGCGCCGATGCTACAACCATGGTGCATACGGTCGTAAGACACAGGGAGAACGGGAACGCGAGATTGAGGGACTTGATCACGAATAGCGAGATGAAGTAGGCTATGAAGGCGCTCACCATGAAGACCTGGCTGTGCGCGAAGTTGATCAGGGATAGGATTCCGTAGACCATGTTGTACCCGAGTGCGATGAGTGCGTAGATGGCCCCCAGTTGCAGCGCGTTCGACAGTTGCTGAAGCGCGATCTCCGGCGAGAACATGCGAGGCCTCCTTTGCGCCGGGCCGGGGGCTGCCCCAAGGGCTACCGACCCCCGGCCCTGTTTGCGCCGTTCTCAGGGCTTCACCACTGCCTTGTATGTGAATTTGCCGCCCTTGATTCCGACTATGATCACGTCCTTGTCCGGATCGCCGCTCCCGGGATTGAACTTGATCCTGCCGGTGACCCCTTCGTAATCCGTGGTCGACAGGGCTTCGCGGACGGCCTTGCGATCCAGTTTACCTGCCTTCTGGATGGCCTGGAAAGTGAGCATGGCCGCGTCATACGTCAAGGCCGCCGGGGCGTCGGGGACGAGGTTGTGCTTCTTTTGGAACTTGTCGATGAACACCTTGGCCCTGTCGGAGGCGATGTCCACGGCGTAGTGGTCCGTGAACAGGATCCCCTCCATGACCTCCCCACCGAGTTCGATGAGCTCGGGCGAATCCCAGCCGTCGGTGCCGAGTATCTGACAGTTGATCCCCAGCTTCCTGGCCTGCTTCACCTGGAGGCCGCCCTCGTCATAGTAGCTTGCTATGTAGATGCACTCGGGTTTGGCGGCCTTGATCTTGGTCAATTGCGCGCTGAAATCCTTGTCCCCTGTTGTATACGTTTCGAACGCGACCACTTCGCCGCCATATTTCTTGAAAGCATCGCGGTATTTCTCGGCAAGGTCCTTCAAGGAGTCGCTGCCTATGTCGTATAGCACCGCGGTCTTCTTGAACCCCAGGTTCTCGATGGCGTACTTGGCCATCATGCCCGCCTGGAAAGAGTTCCTGAAGCAGGCGCGGAACACGAAGTCCTTCCCGGCGGTCACGGCGTCGGTGGTCGACCAGGGCGTCACCATGGGCACCCCGTTCGACTGCGCTATTGGGGCGCCGGCCATGGAGCACTTCGATGCCTGGTCTCCGATGACTACCAGCGCATTGTCCTTCGTTATCAGTTTCTGGAATACGGCCGCGGTCTGCTTGGGATCGTTGGCGCTATCATCTATGATGAGCCGCACCTTGTATTTCTTTCCCCCCACGTCCAGACCGCCGGCGGAGTTGACCTCGTCGGCCGCCATCTCCGCACCGAACTTTGTTCCCCGGCCGACGACCGGGATGCTTCCAGTCAGTGGGGCTGAAACCCCTATGACTATCTCCGCGGGTTCCGTCGGCTTCTCTTCGGGCTTAGGCGCAGGCGCCGGCTGTGCCGATTTCTGCTCTCCGCACCCGGCGAGCGCACCCACTAATATCGCCAGGACACAAAACACCAGAGCAACTCGTTTCATCTTCAGCACCTCCGTGTTTCCCTTAACGACCCCCGTTTTGTCGCGCCGAACACAGACTCCCCTCTACGCCCATCCCCAGCGTTCCCCCCACCCTATCCCCCCTTATCGCTCCTCATCACGACCTACTGCTCGGCTTCAGAGATGCCTTTCAGCAGGAGAGCCTTCGAAATATTGCCTCCCGTGATTATGAAGACGGCCGCCTTCGGCCTGGTTTCTAGAATCTGGTTCCACTCTACGGCGAGTGTAGCGGCGCTTGCGGGTTCGGCAACCACCTTGGCCCAGAGGGCGAGGCGTCCCACGGCTTTCAGAATGTCGGAATCGTCGACTGTTGTGACGCCGTCCGCAAGTTCTTTGACCAGGCGGAACGGCCTATTCCCGGGTTTTCGCACCGCTATGGCATCAGCTATGGTGTTTATCTCGGGCAGCTCGGTGGGTTCGCCCTTCATCAAGGAGACCTTCATCGAGGGAGCGCCGGTGGATTCTACCCCCCATACCCTGATCCCGCGGCTGTCACCCTTCAGGGCCACTAGCAAGCCCGCTATGACTCCGCCACCGCCGATTGGAATGCCCACGAAATCGACCTGGGGTAGATCCTCGAGGATCTCCAGGGCCATGGTCCCGTGCCCCACAATCACGTCCTCATCTTCAATCGAGGATACGATCTCGGCCCCTGTCTCCTTTGACATGTCAACCGCGGCTCGGTACGAATCGTCGTAGTTTCGGCCGTCGATGATGAGATCCGCCCCGTAGGAGAGCACCTTCTTTCTCTTCAGTTCGGGGCTGGTGGTTGGCATGACGATAGTTGCCTTCATCCCGCACGTGCGAGCCGCGAGCGATACCCCCATTGCGTGACTGCCGCTGGACGCGGCTATGACGTGCGTCACGCCCGCCTTCTTGAGCGCGAGCACTCGATTCATTGCGCCACGCAGCTTGAATGCACCGGTGATCTGCAGGCTCTCCAGTTTCAAATACACCGGAAATTCATAGTACTCGGAGAATGCATGACTATGCACAAGCGGAGTCCTGACTATGTACGGTTTGATGGACGACGCCGCTTCGCGAACCGACGAAAGGCATTCCCCCATCGCTATCACCCCTTGTGGGTATTCCATCCATAAGGGTTCCAGGTTGTTTTCAGGTTGGTTCGTTAAAACACCCCTTTCTCCTTCGGCAAAATGATTGAAAAATGGCATAATAATGTGTTCGGTTGGACGATCATCTTATCATAATGTATACCCCGAGGCCTCGATCTAATCTGCCTTAACTTACCGCATATTTAGCCAGACAAGCAGTATTCCGCCTCGCGATAGAGAACTGCGGCGCGGAATACCGGTCGGGGCACGAGCACAACAGCCCCGCAGGCCCACGACAACGAAAGTCCGGCCCCCGAAGCTGTCCCAAAACGTAGGGGGCCCCCGCCGGCGGGATCGCCGGCAGGGGCCCCTAATAGTCTCGGTTACTGTACGATCACCCATTGCCCGGTGGCCGGAGGTCTAATCATCCGCGCGACTGCCGGGCCGTTTATGCGATAGACGGTCAATGACCATGCGGTATCCCTCCGAGCCGTAGCTCAGGAACCGTCTTATCCGGCTGATGGTAGCGGTGCTCATCCCCGTCTCCGCGGCAATCTCCTCGTATGTCCTCCCGGCGTCGAGCATCTTGGCCACTTCAAGCCTGAGGGCCATCGCCCTGATCTCCCCTACCGTGCACAGGTCATCGAAGAACCTGTAGCACTCGTCCGCCGTCTCTAGTAGCAACACGGCGTCAAACAGCCGATCTACCAGGGGGTCTCGGAGACGTCCCCTATAACTCACCTGCCCCACTCCTTTCGCGCGTCAGGGAGCGGTATCGTCATCATCGTAGTCCCAAAGGTCCAGGGGCTGCCCCAAGATCTTCTGAATATCAGCGAGCAGCGTGAGGAGGCGGTTTTCGGCCCTCAGGAAATCACTGATCGGCTTATGCATGTCAATAATACCGCCCAACCTCTCCAGTTCTTTCAGCGCCGGCGCGGGTGGCTCCTTACCAGTCAGCCTGGCGGCTTGGACCTGCATCTGGTTTTTCCTGTAGTCGACGAGTATCGAGCGAGCCGTGCCCTCCGTCGATATGGCGTGGCGCGCCCTCGTGTAGTCCTGGTACTCGCCGCTCTCACGAAGCATTCTCGCAAGCTCATGGGCCCTGTCATAGACCGACACCCGTCCACCCCCTTGGATAAGCGTTGCGCTAGAGGTGAGAATCACCTTTCACACATTAATATACCCGTCGCGCCAGGCCTTGGCAATTGAACCCCGCCGTCACCACCCTTCATGTGTTGACGTAATCTACACTGGGCCGCTGCCCGCGTTGGGACGGCCGGGGGGTGAATCCCGTGCGAATACCGAATCCGCTCGCTTGCGTCGCGAACAGGCTGCCGTGGTTTCCGCTCAGGCGATGGCAGGATGAGACTAAACTAAACCTGCCTGGAGTCGAAATTAATATCAGGCGTTGGTCCACCCTGCCGGTGCCCCACGAGATCTCTGTGATCGTGCCGCGCATGGAGGTTCGCATAAAGCGTGACGCCGCGGGTGGCGAAGAGATGGAACTAATAATATCGAGCGCTACAGTCTCTCATTCGCCGAGGCCGGGGCCGGCATGACCTCCAGCCTCCCTCGCACAGCCCAGTTTTCGGGATGTTGTCGGAGAGCATTATCTCGACGCCCGCACACGTTGACGACGGCATTGACCAGTGCTAGAATGTCTGTAATCTGCTCAAAGGCTGTGAAGGGGAAGAGTAGACGCCGGATTCGATCGCAGAGAATCCCGCGGGCCTAGTCGCAAGACTAAGCCCGGTGCGAGCGGGAGGATCAGGGCCGGAGTCGAAAACCACCCCCGAGCCGCGGACCCAAAGCCGCCAGAGGGCGAGCGAGTAGGCTCCGACGGGTTCTCCCGTTACAGCGACAGGGCTTAGCAGAGCCTCGAGACGGGCGCGCACGGGCACATCCGTATGCGCCAATTAGGGTGGAACCGCGGGAATCGATCGTGATCCCGTCCCTTCAGAGGGACGGGATCCGTGTTTTTATCGGGGAGGGATTCACATGGCGGTAAGCGTCAGGGTGCCCGCCACATCGGCCAATATAGGCCCCGGCTACGACGCTCTCGGAATGGCGCTGAACCTGTACAACTACGTCGACGTGGAAGAGGTGGCGGGGAGCGCCGGGCTCGTGGAGATTGAGATTAGCGGAGAAGGAGCCGATAGGCTCCCTCGAGACGAGACAAACCCCATAGTGCAGTGCATGATGAGGGTGTTCAACCGAGTGGGCCGGAAGCCGCAGGGACTGAAGGTCAAGTGCGTAAACAACATACCTGTGGCGCGCGGGCTCGGTAGCAGCGCGGCCGCCATAGTGGCCGGCCTGGTGGCCGCCAACGGCCTCATCGGCGGCCCTCTACGTACGGACGAACTCCTTGAGCTCGCGACCGAGATCGAGGGCCACCCCGATAATGTCGCGCCCGCCCTGCTCGGCGGGTTTGTGATCTCCACGCGCGAGGCGGGGCGGGTCCAGTACATGAGGCTCGAGCCCCCGCTCGGCTCCAACGTGCTGCTCGTCATCCCGGACAGGGAACTCAAGACGGAAGAAGCGCGAGCCGTAATCCCGAAGGCCATCTCCATGGAGGATGCGGTGTTCAACATCAGCAGGGCCGCCGCCCTGGTGGGTGGGCTGGTCACGGGGCGTTCGGAGGTCCTTGGATGGGCGACCGAGGATAGGCTCCACCAGCAGTACCGCCGCTTCCTGGCGCCGGAGCTGATGGAGGCCATCGCCGCCGCGAGGAAGGCGGGGGCAAAGGGGGCGGCCGTCAGCGGTTCCGGGCCGTCGGTGCTGGTGTTCGCGGACGGGCAATCCGCGAGGGTCAAGGACGCGATCCTCGACGTCTTTAAGCAGCGGGGCATTTCGTGCAGGATAATGGACCTCAGTCTCGATCTGTACGGCGCGCGTTTGATGGCCAAGCACGACCTATCACCCGTAGTCCAGAAGTACGGCGGCTCATCGCTCGCAGATCCGTCGAAGATCCGTCAGATCGCCGCCAGGGTAGCGGATGCTCGCCGGCGGGGCTCGCCGGTAGCCGTCGTGGTATCGGCGATAGGGGATACGACGGACCATCTCCTCGATCTGGCGAAGTCAGTCTCGCCGTCTCCCAGCAAGAAAGACCTTGACGTGCTGCTCGCCACCGGCGAACAGGTGTCAATAGCACTACTCTCAATGGCGCTGCAGGATCTCGGAGTCGAGGCGATCCCGATGACCGCCTCTCAGGCCGGGATCATCACCGACAACCTCCATAACAGGGCCAGGATACAGCGTGTGAACAGGGACTCCATTATGGATCATCTCGACAAGGGCGCCGTGGTGGTCGTGGCGGGATTCCAGGGCGTCGCTCCGAACGGGGACGTCACCACACTGGGGCGCGGGGGTTCGGACACTACGGCCGTCGCCCTGGCCGCGGCCCTTGGGGCCAGCGAATGCCAGATATGCACGGACGTTGACGGGGTTTTCACGGCCGACCCGAGGATCGAACCGTCGGCGCGGCTCATTCCCGAGATCTCCTACGACGAGATGGCCGAAATGGCGGGGCTAGGGGCGAGAGTGCTGCACATGCGGTCGATAGAGCTCGCGAGGCGTTATGGAGTCGCGATCCACGTCTGCAATAGTTCAAACGATAATCCGGGGACATGGATAAGGGAGGTATGCCACGTGGAGGAGCCATTCGTGAGGGCCATTACCCATAACGCCGACGAGATTAAGCTGGTGTTCAAGGCCGTGCCGGACGTCCCCGGTGTTGCGGCCAGGGTATTTCGTGGTCTGGCCAAAGGGAACGTGAGGCTGGACATGATCATTCAGAGCATGGCGGCTGGTAGCGTGAATGACATCGCGTTCACCGTCTCCAGAGAGGACCTACCGGCCGCGATGGAGGCCGCACAAAGCACCTGCCTGGCGGTGGGCGGACGGGAACTCCTGGTGGAGGACGACGTTGGCAAGATCTCCGTCGTCGGGGCGGGAATCACCCAGGATGCGTCGGTGGCCGCTGACGTGTTCGAGGCGCTCGCGGCGGCGGGTATCAACATCGACATGATCAGTACGTCCGGAACGCGCATATCATGCATCATCAAGCGGGACAGGCTTGCGGACGCGGTCAGGGCCCTTCACGCCAGATTCAACCTTGGGGGATGACAACATCCTTATTATCCGGCGCGTCCAGGCGATCTCGACGTCGCGATGTTTCATGTCTCTGGACAAAGACACCAATGCCCAGTAATACTCGCCGGCGTGCTCGCCCGCTACTTCTTTCAGGCGTTCGTACTTTCGCTCCGCCAGCGCCTGCCACGCGGTCAGGTCCGTCAAGCGCTTTCTCAGAGCCTTGACGGCCTCGGCCGGAGGCACACTATCCACGAACGTCACGGCAAGCGAGATCGGGTCCCTGTCCTGGTGCAGTGAACTAAACGACTCCCCGAGGAGGCGCAGGAATTCCTCGCGCCCCCTTTCGGTGATGGAATACACCGTCCTCGGGGGACGGTGTCGTTCCTGCTCCACGGCCTTGCGGGAGAGCAGGCCCTCCCTCTCCATCTTCTCCAGGGCATGGTATATCGAGCCGTAACCGATGCCGGCCCAGCTCTCCAGGCCCCACACTTTCGCCTGCTTGACTATATCGTATCCATGAGAATCCGACCTCGATAATACCCCGAGAATATATAGTCGTACGGACACCGGGCATCGTCCCCTAAGGTTAATTCACGGGCGGACAGGCTGCGCCTCCGACCCTCGCGAGGAGCTCGGCACACGAGTTCAATTCAAGCATGCCGCGATCCTTCCAGTAGTCGTATTCCGCCCTCAAGTAGTCCTTGCCGTAAGTGACCTTGCTCTTCATCGCCTGGAAGACTCGTTCCATATCATCGTCGGCCTCTATGGCCCGGCCTCCGGTCAGGTATGGGTGAAGGCGGGCGGCACACTCCCTCGCCCTGGACCTGGCGCCGTCAGGATCAATCAGCATGCCGGCGGTATACCCGATGCCGTCGAGGCCCGCGACCACTTTCACTCCGAGGGTCTTCAACAGCATCTGAAGGTATTCCTGGATTCCCAGGATACTCCCTCCCCCCGTCGTGCAAACCGTGCACCCGATCTTGCCCGCCAGCCTGATGGTATGGTACCAGGTGGCCAGCCGGTCAAGGAAGGTCTTCATCTGTCCCGAGACGTGCTCGACGTACAGGGGGGAACCCCAGACGACCAGATCCGCTTCGAGCATCTTCTGCTTCATCGCGCGCATGTCATCTCCCTTATCGAGGGGGCACTCGCCCTTGGCCATACAGCTCCAGCAGCCCCCGCATTGCCTGATGCCCACCTGGCCCGCGGTGACTATCTCGTACTGCAATCCGGGCTCGAGCGCAGCCAGCTCCTCCATCAACATCCCGGCCAGAGCGGCCGTGTTGGAGCCCTCTTTGAGTGGACTTCCGATGAACGCAAACGCCTTTTTCACTCCCAATCGCTCCCTTCTACATATATTCAAATTGTAATATAAACGATTTGAGTATATTGCTAGTGCGAGGCCCTGTCAATATGGATTCAGGCCGGGGTTGACCCAAATGAATGGGCCCTGTATGCGGCGCGCCGGAAACGACGCCTGGGGGCAATGCTGTCGAAGTGGCCGGTTGATCCGGCGGGGTCGATCTGATAGATTCTGATCGAGCACGCGAGTGAACCCGTTCACGAGCCCAGTCACCTCACAATAAGCCGCATTTATGGAGAGGCCGCCATGGGATCGAGACGAGTCAGGAGGATTCACACCGAAGCCGTAGTACTCGCCTCGTTCGAGGTATTTTTGATATGCCTGGGAATCATCGTCGAGCCCGGGGTCTATCACGACGGCCTACGCCGGGTGTTTATGAGCCCCGGTCTCCTGATCACCGACTACGTGATGGAGGGCGGCCTCGGAGCGGCCCTCGTCAACGCGGGAATGGTGGGACTGGTGGGAGTCCTGCTTACGACCTTGTGCCGCATTCGACCCGCGGGGGCGCACGTGGCCGGCGTACTCACAATGACCGGCTTCGCCTTCTTCGGCAAAAACGTATTTAACATTGCCCCGATCCTGGCCGGATTCTACCTCAACAGCCTCGTCCGGCGCCTACCCTTCCGGGAGATCCTCACGGATGCGATGTTCGGCACCGCCCTCGCGCCGGTAGTGAGCCAAATGGTGTACGGGCTGGGATGGGGTTGGGCCCCGGCGACCCTGGTGGGGATCGCCATTGGCTTCCTGCTGCCGATGATGGCGCCTGTGATGTACCGCAACCACAACGGCCTGAACCTGTACAACATGGGGCTGACGGCGGGCGTCCTCGGCACAATCGTGTTCGCCCTGAAGTCCGGCTTCGCCGCGGAGTTTGGACCGGTGCTCATCTGGTCCATCCACAGATCGTGCTGGCTCGGCTGGATGCTCTTTCTCCTGTTCGGTTCCATGTGCATAGCCTCAGTAGTATGGGGGAAGGGGTTACCCCGCAATTACGCGCTCATCCTGAGCTCCGACGGCAGGCTCCCCACGGACTTCTCGATGCTGGCTGGCTGGCCCGCCACCCTATTGAACATGGGCCTGGTGGGATACATCGGGTGGGCTTACGTCCTTTTTTCGGGGGGCGCGTTCAACGGCCCGTCCGTCGGCGGCCTGCTCACCATGGTGGGCTTCGCCGCCTTTGGTAAACAGCCGAGGACCATTGTCCCCGTGATGGGGGGAGTGCTCGCGGCGTCCCTGATAATGGTTTGGGGGACTGCGTCTCCCGGGCTGCAGCTCGCGGCCCTCTTCGGTACCGCGCTAGCCCCGGTATCGGGGGTACTCGGCCCCATAGCGGGATTCCTCGCGGGATTCGTGCACGCGGCCCTGGTAATGAAGGTGGGGTGGTTCCACGGCGGCATGAACCTTTACAACAACGGGTTCTCAGCCGGCGTCGTGGCCACTCTGTTTCACGGCGCATGGCCCGCCGTGGCCGAGCTGTTCACGAGGATAGACAACCTCCTCCAGCAGAAACCGGAGAGCGTGGCCGACAACCACCGCCAAGGTCCCCGCCTCGATCCGGAGGTTCCGGTCGAGGCGGAATGAGCGGAAAACTCATTTCTTTGCGGAGTCTTTCGACCCGTCCTGGCCATTCGAGTCGCACGATCCCTTTGAGTCGCCGGAGGCCTTCGACCCCTCATCCCCGGAGGTTTGGCCGGCTCTGTCGCTCCTGTTGTCGGTGCAATAGAACCCGGAGCCCTTGAATATGATCCCGACGTTTCCGGAGATCAGTCTCCTCACCCTCGCGCCGCACTTCGGGCATTCCGCCAGCGGCTCGGAGGTTATGCTCTGCCAATGATCGAACCGGCCGCACCTGTCGCATTCGTATTCGTACGTGGGCATGGCTGTCTCCCTCTCTTAATAGTCCCACCAGGGATCTTAGCACGGACAGGGCGGCTGTCAAGCGCGGCCGATTGAAGGGTTTGGCCTTTTCTCATGGAAGGATCCCTTAGGAGTCAAGCGGAGGTGTATGGGGTGGATTATCGCAACCTTGGGAACACCGGGTTGAGGGTGTCCGCGCTCTGCTTCGGCGCACTGCCCATGGGGCCGCTTCAGGCTGACATCGGCGTGGAAGAAGGAGCAGAGGTGATACGGCGCGCTCTCGATCTCGGAGTAAACTTCATAGACACCGCACAGATGTACAAGACGTATCCCCACATCAAGAAGGCCCTCAAGGAATACCGGGGGAACGTGGTGATCTCCAGTAAGACGGTGAGCGCCGCGTATGAAGATATGCGCAACGCCATTGACGAGGCCCTGACCGGGATGGGGGTATGTCATATAGACATCATGTACCTTCACGCGCCACGGGTGACACCCACCGTATTCGCGGAGAGGGCGGGCGCGCTCCGGTGCCTGGTCGACGCCAAGCGCGAGAGACTGATCCGCGCGACCGGGATATCCACTCACTCCGCGGAGGTCGTGAGGGCCGCTGGTGATGTCGCTGAGATCGACGTGATAATGCCCATAATCAATGCGTCGGGCATCGGAATCGTCGCGGGGGACCTATCCGCCATGCTCTCGGCGGTGGATTACGCCGCCCACAAGGGAAAGGCCATTGTGGCTCAAAAAGCCCTGGCGGGCGGCCATCTGATCGATTCGTTCTCCGACTCAATAAGGTTCGTGCTCGACACCCCGGGAGTCTCTTCCGTCGCCGTCGGCATGGTCTCCCTGGATGAGGTGGAGGCGGACGTGGCTGTGTTCGAGGGCAGGCCCGTGCCCCAACCGATCCTTACGAAGATAGGCCGGAAGACCAAATCGCTTATTGTGCAGCAATTCTGCGTGGGCTGTGGCGTCTGCGAAAAGGCGTGCCCAAGCGGCGCGATAAGGGTTGTCGACGGCAGGGCGGTAGTCGACAGGAACAAGTGCGTTCTTTGCGGGTACTGCAGCCCCATCTGCCCGCAGTTCGCTCTCAGGCTGGCGTAGGCGGGCGACATGAGCGCGCGCCGTCGGAGGTGGATATATGTCGGCGGATAATCCGCGGGCGGGTAATGCACAGATGGGTAATGCGCAGGTGGGCCGTATGCGGAGGAAGGACAAACAGATGGATCGAGCCGAGGCCCGCCGGTTCCTGGAGACCTCTCAGGTCGGCCGCCTGGGCATGGTTCTTCCCGGAGGCAATCCCTACGTTGTGCCCGTGAACTTCATCTTCATGGACGGCGGCATATACTTCCATTCGGCCCGTGAAGGCTCGAAGGTCGATGCGATCGCGGCAAATCCGTGGGTGTGCTTCGAGGTCGATGAATCG
>JAHDPS010000008.1 GCA_018434225.1 Bacillota bacterium | reverse complement strand
GCTCTTCCGATCTGCCCGCGATGGCAACCCTCCGCATCTGTCCGCCGCTGAGTTCGAACGGGGAACGCTCCAGGATCGACTCGCCCAACCCGACCAGCCTCGCCGCTTCGCGGACGTGCCTGTCCACTTCCGCCTCATTCATGCCCAGGTTGCGCGGGCCGAAGGCGATGTCCTTGTAAACAGTCTCCTCGAATATCTGATGTTCCGGGTATTGAAATATCAGCCCGACCTTTCGCCTTATGCTTCGCAGGCTGGTTCCTCTCGCCCACAGGTCAACGCCGTCGACCGTAACAGTGCCCCTGTTCGGCTTGAGCAGGCCGTTAAAATGCTGCACCAGGGTGGACTTCCCCGATCCCGTCGGCCCTATGACGGCCACGAATTCACCGTCCTCGATGCGGAGGTCCACCCCATCCAGGGCAACTACCTCAACCGGGGTACCCTGGGAGTATATGTGGATAAGGTCCTTTATCTCGATCGACATATCCAATCCACCATATCGTCAACAGTCAGTACGCTCGGGGGCACGTCAACGCCCTCCGCCCTCAACTGTGCGGCCAGGTCCGCCATTTGCGGGACGTCCAGCCCCCAGGATTTCAGCCGGGCGGGATCCGCAAAAACCTCTTTAGGGGTACCCTCCAGCACAATATTACCCGAGTTCATCACGACGACCCTGTCGGCCTCGACGGCCTCTCTCATGAAATGGGTTATGAATACGACGGTGATGCCCTTCTCCTTGTTGAGCCTCCTCGCGGTGCTGAGAACCTCCATCCTGCCTTGAGGATCCAGCATCGCGGTGGGCTCGTCGAGGACGATGATCTCCGGTTGCATCGCAAGGATGCCCGCGATCGCAACCCGTTGCTTCTGGCCGCCCGACAGGGTGTGGGGAGCGTGCTTTGCGTACGCGGACATATCGACCGTGCGCAGGGCGTTCTCGACGCGAGCCCTGATTTCGACGGGCGGCAGTCCGAGGTTCTCCGGGCCGAAAGCCACGTCCTCCTCGACCAGCGTGGCCACAATCTGGTTGTCGGGGTTCTGGAACACCATCCCTGCTGATTGCCTGATCCTCCAGAGGTTATCCGAATCCCTCGTGTCCATGCCGTTGACGATCACTTCCCCGGCGGATGGCAAGAGCAGGGCGTTGAAATGCTTTGCGAGAGTGGACTTCCCCGAACCGTTGGGGCCGATGATGACGACAAACTCCCCCCGGCGAACCGTGAGGTCGATGCCCTCAAGGGCCTCGACCTCCAGTGTATCGCTTGCGTTGTACCGATGATGGAGCCCGGTGACGCGTATCATATCAGACACCCCCCCGCCATCTGGAGCTAAGCGGCTCTTACACCAGCTCGATAATGGCCATCGGGGCTGAATCGCCCTTCCTGGGTCCCACCCTGATGATCCGCGTATAACCCCCCGGACGGTGCGCGTATCGAGCCGACACCGTATCGAAAAGCTTCTTTACCACGTCCTCGTCAAGCAGAAACGCCGCTGTCTGCCTTCGGGCGTGTAGCGTCCCCCTCTTGGACAGGGTTATCATTTTATCGGCCAGGCGCTTGATCTCCCGAGCCTTGGCCTCGGTAGTGACGATTCTCTCCTTGGCAAGGAGGGATGTCACGAGACTCCTGAGCAGGGCCCGCCTTTCCGCGGTGGTCCTGCCGAGTTTGCCGTAGGACATCACGCTTCCTCCTATTCCTCCGATGGCTTTAGTGACATCCCCAGGGCCCCGAGTTTCTGCTTAACTTCCTCGAGCGATTTCTTCCCCAGGTTCCGGACTTTGATCATTTCGTCGTCGGTCTTCTCAATGAGCTGGCCGACGGTGTTAATGCCCGCCCTTTTCAAACAGTTGAAAGACCTGACCGATAGCTCGAGCTCCTCTATCGGCATCTCGAGAGACCTATCCCTGTCGCTTACTTCCTTCTCCACCATTATCTCGACTTCTCCGGCCCCCTGCGTGAGGCCCGCGAACAGATCCAGGTGATCCATCAGGATGCGCGCCGCCATGCTGACGGCATCGTCCGGCCTGATGGTCCCGTTGGTCCACACCTCGAGCGTGAGCTTATCGTAGTTCGTGACGTGACCCACGCGGGTATCCCCGATGATGTAATTCACCCGTTTGACCGGCGTGAATATAGAATCCACTGGCGTGACGCCGATGGGCAAATCGGGGCGCTTGTTCCTCTCCGCCGAGACGTACCCGCGGCCCCTCTCGACAGTCATCTCCATTGCCAGCCTGGCGCTCTTATCGAGCGTCGCGATATGGAGCGACGGGTTCAGGATATCGACGTCCGGGTCAGTGGTTATGTCACCGGCCGTGATTTCCCTCTCGCCTTCAGCCTCTATACGAATAATCCTGCTCCCCTCACCGTGCATGCGCAGGGCGAGACCCTTAATGTTCAGGATAATGTCGGTTGTGTCTTCAACGACCCCAGGTATCGTGGAGAATTCGTGAAGAACGCCGTCAATCCGCACAGTGGTTACGGCAGCGCCGGGCAATGAGGAAAGGAGCACCCGCCTCAGTGAGTTGCCCAGTGTGATACCGTATCCCCTTTCCAGGGGCTCGACCACAAACTTGCCGTACGTACCATCCGCATTCATTTCTACGCAGTCGACCCGCGGTCTTTCAATCTCGATCATCCAGCACCCTCCCTAGAGCACCATTTGTACGAGGGTCCGAAAATCAACCTTCAGACTACTCTACTTGGAGTACAACTCGACGATCAGGTGCTCCTGGATGGGAACGTCTATTTCCTCGCGCCTGGGCAGTCTGGCGATTTTCCCGCGCATGTTGTCTGCATCCAGTTCGAGCCATTCAGGGATAGCGCGGCTCTTCGCGATCTCGACCAGTCTCTTCATTTTTGGGAGATCCTTGCTGGACGAGGACACTTCGACGGTGTCGTTCTCGCTCACCAGGAACGATGGAATGCTCACCTTCCGGCCGTTCACGATGAAGTGACCGTGCCTCACGAGTTGCCTCGCCTCGGGCCTTGAGCCGCCGAATCCCAACCTGTATACCACGTTGTCCAACCTGCGCTCCAGCAGGTTGAGGAGCGTCTCGCCCGTGACGCCCTTCTTCTTCGTGGCCAGATGGAAATAGCGTCTGAACTGGCTCTCAAAAATGCCGTATATGCGGCGAGCCTTCTGTTTCTCGCGAAGCTGCACGCCGTATTCGGATATCTTCTTCTTGGACTGGCCGTGCTCGCCGGGGGCGTAGTTCCTGCGCTCCACCGGGCATTTCGGGGTGAAGCACCGCTCGCTCTTCAAGTATAGCTTCTGGTTTTCCCTGCGGCACAACCTACAAACGGAAGCGGTGTACCTTGCCACTAACTCGCACCTCCTAGACCCTTCGGCGTTTCGGGGGTCTGCACCCGTTATGGGGTATTGGCGTTACGTCCTTGATGAGATTGACCTCGAGCCCCGCCGCCTGAAGCGATCTGATCGCCGCCTCGCGTCCGGAACCAGGCCCCTTCACGTAGACTTCCACTTCCTTAAGGCCGTGTTCCATGGCCTGCCTGGCGCAAGCCTCGGCCGCCAACTGGGCCGCAAAGGGCGTGCTCTTCCGGGAGCCCTTGAACCCCATCTTCCCTGAGGTCGACCATGCCAGCGCGTTGCCCTGGGTGTCGGTTATGCTGACTATCGTGTTATTGAACGACGACCTGATGTGGGCGATCCCCCGCTCGACGATCCTCTTTTCTTTCTTCTTGACACGGGCCTTTCTAACCACGTTTGTCCCTCCCGATCCCTCTACTTCTTCCTTCTGATCCCTACGGTCCTGCGGGGGCCCTTGCGAGTCCTCGCGTTAGTCTGAGTCCTCTGGCCCCGGACCGGGAGACCGCGGCGGTGGCGCAAGCCGCGGTAGCAACCGATGTCGATCAGTCGCTTGATGTTCATCTGAACCTCGGTCCTGAGGTCCCCTTCGACCTTGAAACTCTTGTCTATGCATTCCCTGATCTTGCTTATCTCTTCCTCCGTCAGATCGCGGACCCGGGTGTCCGGGTTCACGCCCGTCGTCTCGAGGATGAGTCTCGACCTGGCGGGGCCTATCCCGAAGATGTAGGGCAGCGCAGCCTCCACCCTCTTATCCCTGGGCAAGTCCACTCCGGAGATTCTAGCCATACATCACGCCTCCCGTCAACTCCCCTGACGCTGCTTGTGCTTGGGGTTCTTGCAGATCACCATCACGTTGCCCTTCCTCTTTATCACCTTGCATTTCTCGCAAATCCGCTTCACCGACGGTCTTACCTTCAAGGTAAAAACCCCCTCCGCCCTGACTCGAAGTCACTTGTATCTTCTGACAATCCGTCCTCGCGATAGATCGTAGGGAGACAACTCCACCAGAACACGGTCCCCCGAGAGAATACGGATGAAATTCATGCGAATCTTGCCCGAAGCATGGGCCAGTACCTTGTGCCCGTTATCGAGCTCCACACGGAACATCGCGTTGGGAAGGGGCTCGATCACCGTGCCTTCAACCTCTATTACGTCCTCTTTGGCCATGCTCACCGACCTCCCCCGGCGTCTTCCTATGCCAGGCCTCAACGACCCCGCGGATTTCCGAGTTCGTGACCATGTCTCCCCTCGAAATCCTGGCCGCCAACTCCGGCTCGACCCAGTCGTGTCCTACAACGTGCTTGACGTTCTTCTTCTTCGCGCTCTCGACCTTCCTCAGATCCCCGTCGGCGATCGCTACCCTGTCGCCCTCCAGGCCGATTACGAGGAACGCCTTGCCCGCGTCCCGTCCGGCTCTTGAGGTTACCACCTGCCCGATCCTCAAATCCGGCATAAGCGATAGTTTCCCCCTGGTATTCCAGTTCATTCCACGGCCGTCAGCACCAGAGGGCCATCCTCCGTGAGCGCCACGGTGTGCTCGAAATGCGCCGAACGCGAAGCATCGGCCGTTACCACAGTCCATCCATCCTCGAGCACCCTGACCCCATAGCCCCCTGCGTTAATCATTGGTTCGAGCGCGAGCGTCATGCCGACCCTCAAGGCCGGCCCCATCCCCGGGGGCCCGAAGTTCGGCACCTGGGGATCCTCGTGCATGTCTCTACCGATACCGTGACCCACGTAGTCGCGGACGACCGAGAACCCGCTCGCCTCGGCGTGGCTCTGAACGGCGTGCCCTATGTCCGATAACCTGCCACCAGGGACGCAAGCCGCTATCGCCCGCTCGAGGCACCCTTTGGTTACCGAGATGAGCCTGAGAGATTCCTCGGGGACATCCCCCACCGGCAGGGTCACGGCGGCGTCCCCCACGTATCCACCAAGAACGGCCCCAACGTCCACCGACACGATATCTCCATCGTTGAGTCGCCTCGTTCCCGGTATCCCGTGCACCACCTCTTCATTGACCGACACGCACGCCGACGCGGGAAAACCCCTGAATCCCTT
>JAHDPS010000145.1 GCA_018434225.1 Bacillota bacterium | reverse complement strand
GTGCAAGCATGGGACTGTGCTGCGTCGAGTGCTTCGGCGACTCATTCATCAAGGGATACATCCTGGATATGGGGCAGGCCGGGGATTGTGATTACTGCGGCTCGAAAGGGGTCGCCATCGCTGGAACACGGCACGTTGGGGGGTTCATCAGGGATGGTCTCTCTCGCGCTTATGAGCCGTTGTGCGAAAACGGTATTCGCAAATCCCTTGCAGCCGACCGGCGTCTTCACGAAGCGTTCACGGTGCGTGAAGCCTTTGAAGAAGAGGGAATTTTCTCCGAGTGGGTGGTCGAGCGCGGCGGCGATGGCAGGTTATATGAAGACCTGGTCCGCGACAGCGGCGATGAGAGATGTGATATCCCGGACCTGCTCGAAGGCGGCCATGCAACTCTGATACTGAGGGATCAGTTCAACGTGGAAACCGGCACGGGAGCCACCGTCTTTGATTTCTCGTGGCGGGAGTTCAAGGATTACGTAAAGCACTATGCGCGGTTCTTCGATGTGGGTGGGACCAGGAGAACGGCTGGTGGAAAAACGGGTGACGGCAAGAGGGAGGGGCTCAAGACCGGCCGGGACCAGATCCTGGAGCCTATATCCGAGCTCCTGAAGCGGCTCAGCCTAACGCTTCCCCGTGGCCAGGCGGTTTTCAGGGCCACCAAGGCCCGAGATATCCCTTACGCGCCCGATACCAAGGACAGGCGGGTACGAGCCGTTGGACCGGCGCCGGTGTCCAGATCGTCGCACAACCGGATGAGCCCTCCGGGTATCTCGTACATGAATTGCTCCAGCGAGCCGGATACATGTATCTCGGAAATCAGGCCCGCCGTAGGGGAGCGGGTCTACCTCGGAAAGTTCGTCGTCCGCAAGAATCTGAGCATTATCGACCTCAGTGCAATGCGACGGATAAAGCAGAGCGTGTTCGATCCCGGGTACTATCATCCCGCGCGATGGGCCAGCGACTTCCTGGATAAGTTCAGGATGGAGATATCTCGGCCGCTGCTGCCCGATGATTCGCCGGTTCAATACATCCCAACGCAGGTATTCGCCGAGTTCGTCAGGGAACGGGGATACGCGGGTATCAAGTACCGGAGCAGCCAGCTGCGTTCAGGGCACAACTTCACGATGTTTTGCGGGCCCCGCGCTTCCGATTATCCTCTGGAGGGCCAGAAGGGCGAGCGGCGCGGGGCCGGAATCCTGGAGCCGTTCACGCGGTGGTTGCGCCTGGAGGCGATTCAGACGGTCGAGATCACCGGAATCCAGTTCGAGTACAGGCTGCTTTGCGAGTAGGAACCGTTCGACCGACCCGCATTGTTGATAAAGGTCGATAGTGAGCGTTTTCCATTCACACGGAACACTTCCATCTACCCTCCAACCCAGTCCCCCGAAAAACGTCTTAGGTCAACGTAAACCACGCCTCTTTGCAGCCGGCTTGCCCTCGAGCAACGACGCTACGAATAGGGCGCTCAAGGTCACCAGGGCGGCGCTGTACATGGGGTGCATTCCGAAAGGATATGCGCCGCGTGACGTCTTGAATACTTCCCATAGCACTGCGACCGGAGCTGTTAGGACCAAGGCCCACTTGCCGGACTTCTTACTCACGCCGCGCCAGTATACGCCCAGTACTACCAGAATGGCTATAGTGGCACGTAAAGTGTAGGCGAAATAGACTTGATCGAGTATAACCGGGCAATACATCGCCCATCCCATGGCAAGTAACCCTGATATGAGAGTCATTAAGCGTGATACACGATAGACCTCGGCTTCAGTTGCGGAAGGCCTCAGCCACGCCTGATAGATATCCTTTGCGAGCAGTGTTCCCGCTGCAAGGATACATGGGGCGACGGTGGAAAGAATGGCTGCCAGGATGCCTGCAAGCACGAGTCCTCCCGTCCACGGAGGCAAGGTCATCATCAGGGTGGGTAAAGCCGTTTTCGCGCTGGCGTTTGGAAGGAGGGTCCTGGAGAACATGCCGAGTAGAGCGCAGATAACGCCCGCCGGCGCTACGAAAACAACGGCTAGGAGGGTGCCTCGCTGCGCGGTCGCCTCGTCCCGCGCGGCCATTACGGGCTGTATCGCAGCCTGGGCTACCAGGGCAGCCAGGACGGAGGCGGAGATCCAGGCGGTGACGTTGCTGGTCCCTGCGCCGGTTGCGCTGAAGAATGGTTGGGCCGGCAGAGCAGATCTCAAGGAAGCCATCCCGCCTGCGCGAACCCAAGTGGAGGCGAGACCGATGATCAATCCCAAGTACATAACCACCATATGGATGATATTCGTATAACCGATGGCCCATAGGCCTCCAGCCAGGGTATACACAAGAAAGACGATGCCGGTGGCGACAATGGCGATGGGCATTGCAAGCCCTGTTAGTGCGGTAACGAGGGCTCCTCCAGCTACTATTTGTACTGATCCCACTACGATCATCACAAAAGCCAGCACTATCGAGGCAATGATCCTAGTGGTTTCGTCGTAGTATGATTCCATGAACCCCGTGACGGTGAATCGCTCCGACTTCCTGTATAGTCGAGCTAGCGTGAATGCTAGCAACACTGTGCCGATGGCGTTGGCAATAGAGTACCAGGCCGCTGAGATACCATAATTGAATCCACCTTCGGCGATACCGATAGTGGAGGTGCCGCCGATCCATTCACCTGCTATCGCTGTAGCGCACATGAAGATCCCCATCTTGCGACCTGCCAGTAGGAAATCGTCCGAACCGCGCGTGGCGCGGGCCGCACACAAGCCAATAGCAGTTACGATTGCAAAATACGCAATGATGATGGTTACTTGAATCGACACTGAGAAGTCCCCTTTCTTGCTGCGGCGTTGAAGAAGGCCGTCAGTAGTATCCGAACCCGGGTATCAATGAGCAAGAGTCGTGCCATCATTCCGGACACGGTCCGTGGGGAAGTGTTTTGGCGTGGCTTCCAAAAGGACGTCGGCAAAAGGGAATCCCTGCTTAGACGCGAAATAGTCTCGTGAGCAGTTAACATAGTAGCGACTGGAGGGTGAAGGGTGTTTTCCACTGAAGAGGCGCAGGCGATTGCCAGGGCATGGAGATCATTCGCGGAAACGGGAACGCCGGATGGGGAAGTAGTGCGCCCAGTCATAAAGGAATCGTGGAAACGTTCACGGCGTGCCGGGCTGGATCCATTCTCACTCAATAAGCCCAGCCTCACCCAGAAGGAACTTGACAGGCGGTTGACTCGCAGGAAGAACGTGATCGAGATAGCCAAGCCGTTCATGCGACTACTTGCGGATTTTGTAGCAGGCTCAGGGTTTGCGGTTGTACTCAGCGATGAAGAAGGGTGCGTATTAGAGGTTGTGGCCGATAGCGATGCTGTCGCAAATGCCTGCAAGGAAAGCGCGCTGGTTACGGGTGGTGTCAGGGCCGAACGTTTTGTGGGCACCAACGGTATCGGCACCTGCCTTGCCCTCAATGAACCCGTATTGATTTGGGGGGAAGAACACTTCTTTATTGGACTCCATAAGTGGACATGTACAGGCGTCCCCATACATGGTGAATCAGGGGAAATCCTTGGTTGCCTGAGCATGTCCGGCCCTAAGGAACGAGTTCATCTCCACACACTCGGGATGGTAATAGCCGCGGCAGCGGCGATCGAAAAGCAGATCTCGCTTGAAAGATCGACGGCTGAAACGCTCCATATGAATCAGCTTTTGATTGCGGCAACGGAGAACCTTCCAGAAGGGCTGGTCGGGATCAATGCAATGGGTTCAATAACGCACATCAACCATTGCGCCTGCGACATGCTGCGGACGGCACAGGAACGGGCGATTGGCAGGGCTCTGGGCGAGGTCATAGATTCCCCGCAGCTATACTGTGACGTTAAATCGGTCACTTCAGAGGTGATCGATCGCGAGATGACATTAAAAATAGGTGGGAAGTCGGTATCGCATTCTGTAACCCTTAAGCCGCTACAGAACAATGCAGGCCTTTCCGAGGGCGCGATTGTCATCATTAAGCCCACGAGTTCAGTGCATAGGCTTGTCAACAGAGTGACGGCGGCTCGTGCCCATTACTCCTTCGAGCATATTGTCGGAGTGTCGGAGAAGATGAGGGAGGTAGTACGGCAAGCATCCGTGGCTGCTCGCAGTACCTCTACTGTCCTGCTTATGGGAGAAAGCGGGACTGGAAAGGAGCTGCTTGCCCAGGCAATACACAATGCGGGTAGGCGGAGGGGGGGGCCGTTCATAGCCATCAATTGCGGCGGTCTTCCCAGGGGCCTGGTAGAGAGTGAGCTATTCGGATATGAAGGAGGATCGTTTACCGGTTCCAAGAAGGAGGGGCACCCGGGAAAGTTCGAGCTAGCTGACACCGGAACAATATTCCTGGACGAGATAGCGGATATGCCATATGACATTCAAGGGACTTTGCTGAGGGTCCTGCAAGAAAAGGAAGTTGTGAGAGTTGGGGGAAGCGCGGGTAAGCAGGTTGATGTGAGGACTATCGCTGCGACTAATAAGGATCTGGAATCGGCGGTCCAAGAGAAGTCATTCCGGCTGGATCTATATTATAGGCTGAATGTGTTCAGTATCAGGGTCCCCCCGCTCAGAGAACGACGCGACGACATAGCCATCCTTGCAGACTACTTCACCAAGAAATACAGGTCCAAGATGAACAAGCCCGTGATGGGAATCGAGGGAGACGCGCTATCCTTACTCAGGGAGTGGGACTGGCCGGGCAATGTTAGGGAGCTGGAAAATGTGATCGAGAGGGCCTTGAACGTTTGCGAGTCGGAGAGGATTACCGTACAGGATTTGCCGCACTATCTGGTATCAGGAGAGACCAAGCGCGAACAGCCATCAGAATCCGGCGAAGCACGTGAGCCATGGGGTGCGTTAAGCACCATAGAGACGGTGCAAGCACAGGCGATAGTCGAGGCACTGGAGAAGACCGGTGGCAATATCAGGAAAGCTGCGGACAATCTTGGACTCGGCCGGAGAACAATGTACCGGAAGCTGCGCAGATATGGACTCGCCCCCGAACAGTTTAGAGGTGCCTAGAGCATAGTAACCTGAAGACCGGCTCCTTGACATGGGCCATTAGGGCGCGCACATGCGCCTAAATGGCCCATGAGCCTTGTTCTTGGGGGCTGCAGTTCGTCACTCGAGTGTGGTTCGACAAGAAACCCTCCTGCCCAAGAACACCTTCAGCGCGTTTGGCAGGGGATTTGCATTAAGTGGCTTGCCGGACCGCTCAAAGCATCAAATCTACGAGTTGGAGTGTAAAAACCGGGCGCTGACATGGGGGATTTGCGCGAGCTCATTCAGTTACCGTCTGAAGACACTCCGGAAAGGGGTGAGAACGGCACGGCGTCAGCGGATGCGGGCGCGCGATCTCCCCTGTACACATCGAGGCGCGTCGGCTGACGGATAGTGCCAGGGTCATGCAATCACGGTGGTGAGAATAGTAGAGGAGGGTCGCACTAATGATGCATTCGGACTCGAGAAGGTTTCTCTTGGTTGCCACAGTTATAGGCCTGATAGTCGCACTGCTCCTTTCCGGCTGTGGTGGGAGCAACACTCAACAACAGTCAACGGAAGTAAAAGTAGTGTACCCAATAGCGGGCGACCCGAGAAGCCTTAATCCGAATTGGCAGGCTGATCCGGAGTCGTGGTTCCCCGCAGGGGGGATCTTCAGTTCTCTAGTAGTGGTTGACTTTGGAGTCACTACAGGCATGCCTCCCTATGGCGATCTGGCTGAGAATTGGGATGTTTCCCCCGATGGGAAGACCTATACTTTCCATCTCCGTAAGAACGCCAAGTGGCACGATGGCAAACCCGTCACTTCCGCCGATGTCAAGTACACCTATGACACGATTATCCAAAAGAAATACCCCCTGTACGGGTATCTATCGCAGGTGAAGAGCATCACTACCCCCGACGAGCAGACTGTGGTATTGGAATTGGCCGAGCCCAACGCGGCCTTTGTGCCCATGCTGGCTCAGGGATCGACGTGGTACGGCAAGATTCTTCCCAAACATATCTACGAGGGCACTGATTGGGACACGTCACCTGCGAACGCCAAACCGATCGGGAGCGGGCCTTTCAAGTTCAAGGAATGGGTACGAGGAAGCCACGTGACAGTCGTGAAGAACAGCGACTACTTCCGAGGCGCACCGGCAGCAGATACTGTGATCTACAAGATTGCCTCGGATAATTCAGTGGCCTACGCGGAATTCCGCAACAAGGTGTATCCTTGCCTCCCCGCTGATTTTGCGCCACCGTGGGCCGAGGTAAAGAAGCTTAAGGAAGGATCGGATCCGGACGTTGAAGTGCATCTGTTGACTTCGCTATACGACCGCAGCCTCTACTTGAACGTAAGGCGCGCGCCGCTGAACGACCTAAAGGTAAGGCAAGCCATTGCCCTGGCTGTCGACCGGGAGGGTCTGAATCAGCAAGCGTTCCTTGGATTACAGGTGCCTTCCTACTATGCCGGTGTTCCGGGGTTCCCGAAGTTCCTCAACAAGAATGTGGTTTTCCCCAAGCACGATAAGGCGGCGGCAGAAAAACTCCTGGACGAAGCGGGTTACCCGCGTGGCAAGGATGGATGGCGTTTTAAACTCTCTGTCACGAACCCGGTTTACGCCGAATCAGTGCTGACTGCTGAGGTCGTCGTCGAGCAGCTGAGGGCTGTCGGGATCGATGCCAAATGGGAACAATTCGATAGCGCCACCTGGATGCAAAGGATGGGCGAAGGGAATTTCGATATCAGCGTCTACTTCGTGCGTTATGGTCCAGATCCGGACGCCTACCGCGAACACTTCGGTTCGGGGGAACCCAGAAACTTTATGGGCTACTCCAATCCGGATTTAGACAACCTCCTGTTGGCTGCCAGGCGGGAGGTGGACGAAAACAAGCGGAAAGAGATGTATAGCGAGGTCCAGACTATCCTTGTGCGGGACGTGCCCTACATCACACTATACAACGATATCAAGGCGAACCTGATAAGAAAGGGTTGGGAAGGGTTCCCCGAACAGAAAAGCGGCTTTGGCAAGTCAATAACGTGGTTCGGGCTTTATGCTGTGAAACCACCCGCAAAATAGGCCTTTGGTGGTGATTGGCGATGCCGGCCTGGCGCGGAGACTGCCGGGTTTCCGGCCGGGTCGGTGTCGTCTTTGAGGGGAGAGAACGTACTTGCGGTTAAGGCGATACTTCTTGCGCAGGGTTCTGCAGATCATCCCTGTAGTGCTGGTAGTAATAGTGATCAACTTCGTGCTGATAAGGTTGGCTCCCGGCGATGTGGCGGTAGTGATGGCTGGAGAGAATGCCGACCCCAGTTATGTAGAAGCCGTCCGGGTCAGGTACGGACTTGATAAGTCCATTAGCCGACAGTTGCTCATCTATCTGGGATCACTCCTTAGGGGCGATCTTGGAACCTCGTATGTATATGGACAACCTGTGGGCGCAGTGATTGGCATGAGGATGGGACCCACCGTGTTGCTGGCTCTTGTCAGCCTGTTGTCTGCAGCTGGCCTGGGGACCATTGTTGGTACCATGATGTCGAGGCGGTTGGGTTCCCGCCTGGACACGGTTGTGTGTATCGGGGCGATCGTATCGTGTAGTATTCCTGCTTTCTGGCTGGGCCTCATGATGATACTACTGTTCTCGGTCCGCCTTGGCTGGTTTCCCGCCTCAGGGATGTACAGTATTGGCAGTAGCGGGGTTGGGCTGGCGCGAGTGGGCGATATGGCGCTCCATCTCATAATGCCTGCGACCACGCTTGCCTGCGTGTACTTCGGGGAATTCGTCCGTCTTTCGCGTGCGAGCGTTACGGAGATGCTCAACGAGGGCTTCGTCGTAATGGCTCGAGCGATCGGGTTTTCCGAACGCACCATCCTCATAAAGCACGCCCTGAGAAACGCACTTCTTCCTTTAGTGACCATGTTTGGATTGCAGCTTGGGCTGGTTTTAGCGGGCGCTGTATTGACGGAAACGGTTTTCGCATGGCCCGGCATCGGGCGGCTGCTGTACGAGTCCATTCTTGCCAGGGATATTCCCGTGATAGTAGGCACCTACATCGTGCTCGCAATCTGCGTTGCTGTATGCTCTTTGATCACTGATCTCGTCTACGCTTACGTGGACCCAAGGGTGGGATACAAATGAACCAGGGCGCCGATCTAGGCAAGGGGACTAAAGAAAAGGGCGGGATCCGGGAACAACTGCGCCTCTTCTGGAGGAGGTTTCGGGTCACGCCTACAGCGGTCGCAAGCCTGGTCATCTTGGCCGGTGTATGCTTGGTGGCCATCGCGGTTCCATATCTTGGCCTGCCGTCTCCGAGGGACTTTTCTCCACTTCAGACTGCGGCTCCAAGCCTTGCCCATCCGATGGGTACAGACAACTTCGGCCGCGATGTGATGAGTCGGGTCTTGTGGGGTGCGCGTCTGGGACTGCAAGTGGCTATCGGCGCGGCGGGCATCTCGACGGCGATGGGTGTGTTCCTGGGTGCTATCGCCGGGTATTTCGGCGGTGCCGTAGATGACATCCTGTCCCGAGTGTCGGACGTTTGCCTTCTAATACCGCCGTTTTTCCTGGTGGTTCTGATAGTTGCGCTGTTCGGCTCCAATATCTACCTGATAATGGCTGTGATCGGCGTCACTACCTTTCCGCGTTCGGCGAGGATGATGAGGTCGCAGGTCATGACGCTGAAAAGCCGTACCTTCGTGCAGGCGGCTTTGTCAACGGGCGCGAGCCATTGGTCGGTGTTGTTCAGCCATGTAATTCCAAATGGCCTCTCTCCGGTAATCACCAACAGTACGCTTCTGATGGGCAGCGCCATACTGATGGAGGCCGGGCTGAGCTTTCTCGGACTCGGCGATCCGGACGTTATCAGCTGGGGCAGGTTGATTTTCGAGGGGCAACAGTACTTGATGATCGCGCCCTGGATGGGTATCTTCCCCGGTTTGGCAATGGTGATTATGATCTGTGCCTTCGGCATGTTAGGGGACGGCCTGAACTATGTCGTGAACCCTCGCCTGGGTGAGATCATGGTGCGCGAGGCAAGCAGGCGCGCTTTGAGCCGGGAGGACAGCCGTACAATCGCGGCCCGGTCCGAGCCGCCTGTGGATCTTCCCAAGGGAGTGACGCCGATACTGGAGGTCCAGGACTTGCGGATGTATTACCGCCTTGGGAAGGCGGATGTCCAATCCGTGGATGGAGTGTCCTTCTCTCTTGGTCGGGGTGGGTGTCTCGGCATAGTGGGAGAGTCTGGATGCGGGAAG
>JAHDPS010000076.1 GCA_018434225.1 Bacillota bacterium | reverse complement strand
CGACGAGGGGGAGATCGTCTCGCTGGTCCGCAGGGCGATTGAGGATAACCCCAAGGTGGTGGAGGATTACAGGGCGGGCAAGACCGCAGCCCTGGGGTTCTTCGTCGGCCAGGTCATGAAGGCCACGAGGGGCAAGGCGAACCCCGCCGTCGTGAACAGGGTCCTGAAAGACCTGCTCGGCTGATCGACGTGGGTACCACTTAAGCGAGGCGATATCGTCCGTGAGCCCCACAGGGCGGTTATCGCCTCCTTATTATTGGGGGCGATGCGGGGCGGGCACCAGCGCGTTCTTGATTATTTCACCTTGTTTGACTATGAGAGCTATTCTGCTCGTGTCCTGCAATATGCGTATATCATCAAGTGGATTGCCATCTATCACTATGACGTCCGCTTTCTTCCCCACTTCAAGAGTACCGACTTCGGCGTCGATTCCGAGCGCTTCAGAGGCGGTCTTCGTCGCTGCGACTATAGCTTCCATGGGGCTGAAACCGTGTTGTACGAAACAGGATAATTCATAAGCGTTCTTGCCGGCGGGGATGGCGACTCCTACGTCCGTTCCTATGGCCATTTTCACCCCGATGTCCGCCGCCAGTTCCATGGATTGCGCGTGCCGTTCATATACATGCGTCACCCTCTGCCGCATGAAATCGGGCATTTTCTCCTTTTCTCCGGATCGATAACGAGAATAGGTTATCCCAATGGTCGGAATGAAATAGACGCCGGCCGCTTTCATCAACCGCGCACTCTCCGCGTCCAAGAATATGCCGTGCTCGACAGTATTCACTCCCGCCCTGACAGCGTCCTTAACGGACTGTGCTGTTTCGGCGTGAATGGCTACTCTCCTATTGTGTCGCTTGGCCTCTTCAACGACGGCCTTCATTTCCTCCATAGATAGGGTGGGCTTGTCTGGAGGGCAATAGGGACTTGTGGTAGCCCCGCTACCGTCTATCTTTATGAGATCCGCCCCAACCTTGATCATGTTCCTCACGGCCTTCAGCATTTCGACGGGACCATCAGCGACCACTCCCAGGCCTGAAGGGCTCGAAATCCATGAGGGATAATAGTCCATGAGGCCGCCGGTACAGGTGATATACCTTCCCGCAACCAGGAGCCTGGGGCCATGTATGAGGCCCTTGTCGATGCCGTCGCGTATCGATATCTCGATGTTTCCTCTACCACCCATGCATCTAGCGGTAGTGAATCCCGCCATCAGCACCGACTCGACGTCCCGCGCGGCAATGAGGGTATTCAGTTCGAGAGGGATTATGTCATGTTCCGTGATTTTCTCGGAGACTATGCCCATGTGGTTGTGGCAATCGATCAAACCGGGCAAGACGGTCTTCCCTTGCGCGTCTATTACTACCCAATCGCTCTCGTCGATCGTATCTATCGGCTTTCCCGGGTCGATGGCGGCTACCCTGTCTCCCTCGATGAGGAGACGGGCATTCTTCCTGGGGGATTGCCCGGTACCGTCTATCAGGTCCGCATTCTTGATGAGTATGCCCTTCTTTGCCCGATCCATTGGTTTCACTCTCCTTGTATGTATGCAGCCGGGCAAGCCCCATCCCCATCACTGACACCGAAGGCTGTGCGGTACGGGATAGGTGATCTTACTGTATGACAAGCCGAGATGGACGAGGGTTTCCGCGATTCCGACCAGTGCGGCCGCTGGATCGATCACGGGAACCCCCAGTCGCTCTTCGAGGGGGCGCGCGAGCCCCGCCATTCCAAGGCACCCCAGCACGAGAGCATGGGCCCGATCCTCCGCAATGGCCTGTCTACCTACCGTCTCCAGTCGCTCCAGGGTCTTCATCCTGTCCCCACCGAGCTCTCTGACTGTCATGCCTGTGAACCGGATCGACGCGAGGCGGCCGGTCAATCCGGTGCGTTCGACCAGATCCTCGAAGATCGCGGAGCCATCCTCGCGAAGGGCGAGTATCGAGTACCGGCGCGCGAGCATATGCGCGAATATCAGGGAGGCTTCACCCGGACCCACAACGGGTATCGTGGCGAGCTCCCTCGCGGCGTGAACGCCGGGGTCTCCGCCGCACCAGACGCCCACGGCGTCATACCGGCGCGCCACCGCTTGCCTTACCAGTTCAAGTACCGGGGCGACGGCCGTCTCTTCCTCGTAGCGGGATTCTATGCTGACGGGCCCGTTCTTGACAGTCCACAGATCGATCTCCGTGTCGTGGCGGGCGACTTGCTTGAGCAATCTGGACCTGGCATCCAGATCATCCGGCGTCAAACCAACGATCGGCACTATGATGCATAGTCGCACGAGAGAATCACTCCTTAACTCGGATTGCGAGGGCCTTTTCAACCGCTTTCGACATCCGAAGCACGGCATCGGCCAATTCCTCTTTCCGAGGCCCCAATCGATGCTTGAAGCCCGCGATGGTCAGCGACGCCAACGCGTGGCCCGAGTCGTCTCTTATAGGGGCCGCCACTCCCGCGATCCCCTCAATATACTCATCTTCGGTGTACAAATAGCCGAGCCCGCGCGCACTTTCTATCTGCCTGGCCAGAGCCTCGAACGTCTCGGGGCTTGACGGTCCCACCTTGGGCAGGGGACCTCGTCCCAGCATCTCGAACAATTCATCGTCGGACATAAAAGCCAGGATGATCTTGTGCCCCGCCCCCGCGTACAGGGGCGCGGACTCGCCAAGCCTCATCGTGACCTGGATACCCGATTGCGGCTCGACCCTTTCCAGGAGCACGGCTTCCCGTCCGCGGGGCACGAGGAGGTAGGCAGCCTCTCCAGTCATGTCGACCAGTTGCTTCATGTATGGGTACGCGATCTCACGGATGCCTAACCGCCCTTTCACCTTCTGACCCAGCGCCACGAACATGGTCGAGAGCCTCCACTTGTGGGATATCTCGTCCTGCCGCAGGAAGCCCCGTTGTTTGAGGGTCCCCAGGATGTAGTGAACGGCGCTCTTCGAGAGGCCGAGATTCCTTGCCAATTGGCTGGTCGACCACTCGCCCGGTTCTTCCGCGATCTGGATGATCGCCGTCAGGGCCTTATCCACAGAATGATTGACGCGCGTCTTCACACTCACCCTCTCAGATGACCCACGGGTGTTCACAAATAGAGAACATGGTTTGCACCTGGAGAACCCATTTCAACGGGGGATTCGCTTCTTCCTTCACATCACGACTGTCACATCGTGAATGTGCCTGGGCCGTCAAATCTCGTGGATGGCGTATCGTTTGTCCAGGAGGGTGAACCGGTCCCGCAGGCCGTCGGTGACGTACACCCGTCGCGTTGATTCATCCGTAATCAGGACCGCTCCGATCCCGGGAAACGAATCGACCAGTTGAGCGCCACGTTCGGGTCCGAGGACGAATATGGCCGTGGCCAGGGCGTCGGCCAGGGTCGAATCGCCGCAGACCACCGTCGCGGATGTCAGGCCGCTCCGTGCGGGGTACCCTGTCGCGGGGTCGATGATGTGGTGGTATCGAGCGCCCCCGCTTTCCACGAATCTCTCGTAGTCGCCCGAGGTGACGACAGATTCGTCGGATGCCGCCAGGGTCGCGATGAGGCCGCCTTGCCGCTCCGCAGGGTGTTGAATCCCCACCCTCCACGGCAAGCCGCCGGGCCCCCGCCCAACGAGGGCGACGTTTCCGCCGATGTCCACTACGGCCGACCGGACTCCGCTCTCAACGTATATCTCCCTGGCCCTGTCCGCGGCGTATCCCTTGGCTATCGCGCCGAGATCCACCATCTGGCCCGGCCGCGCCAGTGACGCCGATCCGGCGTGCACGTCGACGCGGAGGTCCCTGTTATCCACCAGGGGAAGGAGCCGTTCTATCTCGCACTTGGGCGGAATCGGGCGCCCGCGCCGGCCCGGTTCTCCTCCGTGTATGTTCCAGAGTCTCACGAGGGGGGCCGCCGTCACATCGAACGAGCCGCCCGTGAGCTCCGAACAGGCCCTCGCCCTCTCGAGGACGCGGAGGAGGTCCGCGCTCACGGGGGTCCAGCCTCGGCCTGCGTTGGCGTTGAACCTGGATAGATCGCTTTCCGGCGAATGAAAGCTCAACGCGCGTTCGAGGTGCTCCAGTTCGCGCGAGACCTCGTCCGCGGCCGCTTCCGCATTGGCTCCCCACACCCTCTGCGTGACGATGGTCCCCATGCGGATCTCTCGCCGCTCGAACGGCCGGCCCAGGGCTACCCTACAGACATCCCGCAACCTAGTTGACAGGCTCACTGTTCAGAGCATTCTCGACCGCCTTGAGCAGTGCCTTACTCGTCACGGTCGCTTGCGATACCACGTCTACCTGAGGTGATTGTCTCTGGATGATTCGCCCAACCAGCTCCGAGCCGACCTTCTCCATGACCTTCCACTTATCGTCCAGCAGGACGATCTTCTCTATCCGGTGGTCCTTGATTGTCACCTCGACCTTGTACGCCCACCTGCCGCGTTTGAAGCTTCCCCGATAGGTGCCGTCCGCCAGTTTCGACAGATCGACCGCGCCGATCTCCAACCCCTTTACCTCGCCCATCCCGATGTTCATGATGGGTACGGAAACGGCCACAAGCAGTACGAGTACGCCCAGGATCCAGAGTACTACCTTTATGGGAACCCCTCCATTCATTCAGTAATCCAGTAATAGTCTACCATGTGTGGATTTGCCCGAAAACCGTACTCGTGAGGTCTCTTAACCTACCTGTCGATGGATGGAAAGGTGGATGCGGACTAAACCGCGAATGTGATTCTTTCTAGTAGAACGTTGTGACGGACATATGAACGTCGACTTTGTTTTCACATTCAGGGGGTGCTCGGAATGATATTGAAGATCGTCCTTATTGCCCTGGTAGTGCTGGTAGCCGCGGGGTACTGCGCTTACCTGTACATCGACAACAACCAGCGACGCATGGTCCGCGCCACAATACCGGATGTGGACCTTTCTCGCGTCCCCGATGGGACCTATCCCGGCGCGTGCGACGTATTTCCCGTTTCCGTTGAGGTCAGGGTCGCTGTGAAGGATCACCGGATATGCGGAATCGAGATCGTCAAGCACAGAAACGGGAAAGGCGCTTCAGCCGAATCGATCGTGACCAGGGTCATGAACGCCCAGAGCCTGAACGTGGACGTCGTTTCCGGCGCCACCATAAGCAGCAAAGTGATATTGAAAGCGGTCGCGAACGCGCTGGAAGGGGCGAAGTAGTCTCGCCGTACCCGCTATCTCGATTGGTCGGGACGCGCCGCCTGGTAGCCCAGTCGTAGAGAAATCCTCTCGCAGGTCTCCTTCACCAGTTGGCCGAGCTCGGGTATCCTGTCCAGCGTTACACGGGTGTCGGGCCCGGAGATACTCAACGCGGCGACGGCCTTGCCGGAGTAGTCTCGAATAGGAGCGGCGGCGCAGCGAACGCCCGCTTCGTTCTCCACGTTGTCGACGGCGAATCCCCTGAGCCGCGTGAGGCGCAGATCCTCCATGAGTTCGCGCGCGGTCGTTATTGTGTGGTCCGTGCGCCGCGCAAGTTCCAGGCACCCCAGGATCGCATCCAGTTGCTCGTCGGTGAACGTGGAGAGCAGGGCCTTGCCAAGGCCTGTGGAATGAGCGGGCAGACTGAGGCCAATCCGCGAAGCTAGCTTGATGGACAAGGGGCTCTCCACCTTCTCGACATATAAAACCTGCCAGTTATGTAGGATGCCCAGGTGGCACGTCTCCCTGGTCTTCTGGACGATTTCCTCCATGAAGGGCAAGGATGCACTTCTGTAATCGAACCTGCTCATTACGGAACAGCCGAACGAGAACAGCGCCATTCCAAGTGCGTATCGGTCCTCGGCGTCCCGTTCGACCAGCCCGCGCTTATGTAGTGTGGTAAGAATCGCGAATGCGCTGCTTTTCGGTATCATCATCCTTCTTTGGATTTGGGTAAAGGTTTGGGGCCCCGCGGATAGGATGTTGAGGATGTCAATGGCTCGTTGGACCGCCGGGACCGAATAGCGATCGGCAGAAACACTCAAGTCCAGACCCTCCTGGCACAAATAGTCGAAATCCCCTAACAAAGAAACACTGTTCATTCATAAGAACTGTATTCACTCGGATTTGATAGTTCGTTGCCGGATGACGACAATCCTGCAGACCCTCGAAGGGCGTGTCTTCGCAAGCGGAAATACAGCGGAAATACAATAGTCAGCGGACAAATTGTTGCACTTCCCGGCGAAACTTAAGAAGGAATCGGGTCGGGAGGCATCGAATAGATGGCCCACAAATGGAGTTCGATGTAAAGAAACTAGTTTTGTATACAGAACTTAGGAATTCCAGTATACAAACCATTGGAAGTCACCCAAAAGGAAATGGAGACGAGTGGGGTTGGCGCCATTCGATGTCGTGACCTGTGGAGAACCGATGGTCCTGTTCGGCCCGTCACTGTACGGTCCGCTCCGGCACGTATCTCAATTCCACAAACACGCGGCCGGGGCCGAACTCAACTTCACCGTGGGTCTTGGCCGTTTGGGGCTGCGGTGCGGCCTGATAACCAGGGTGGGAAGGGACGAATTCGGGCAGTACATCCTAGCGTGCATGCGCGCCGAGGGCATCGATACCGCATTGGTTCGAGAAGAAGAAACTCACCCCACGGGGGTGTACTTCAAGGAATACAGGGGACTGGGCGACCCGCGTGTATACTACTACCGTCGTGGAAGCGCCGCCAGCAGTATGTCCCCGGAGGACATCGATCCCGAATGCTTGAATGGAGCCAGGTTGATTCATTTGACGGGCATAACGCCCGCGCTGAGCGCGACTTGCCGCGAGACGTGCCTTGCCCTCCTGCGCCTAGCGGAGGGGCTCGGGATCGCGGTCTCCTTTGACCCGAACATCCGCCTCGGAACCCTTCACGACGTAGAGACGGCCAGAGATTCAATGATGCCTTTCATCTCCAGATCGCATCTGCTGCTTCTAAATGAATTCGAGTGCGAACTTCTTTTCGGTTCTAGTGAATTGGCCGCGATCATGGACGAGGTGTTCGACGCCGGACCCCGCATCGTCGCCGTCAAGATGGGATCGAGAGGGTCCCTGGCCGCGGCGCGGTCGGACAGGGTGATTCACTTCGCAGAACCCTTCAAGACCCCTCGCTACGTCGACCCGGTTGGCGCCGGAGATGGTTTTGACGCCGGTTTCGTATACGGATACCTCAACAACTTGCCGATTGACGGATGTATGCGAGCGGGCAACCTTGTCGGGGCCCTTGCCACCACGGTTACCGGTGATTATGAGGGATACCCGTTTCTCCGGGACGTTGCGGGCGCGGTCGCGTCCGGCGGCTCCGAAATCAGACGGTGAGTACTGGTTGAGAGGCTGATAAGAATAGCGCTGCATGAACCACATGCGAGGTGTATTCGACATGTCTGCCACTGTATCGGCCCTCGTCTCTTCGTTGAAGTGCTCTGGAATCAGGGCGATCATGGACCTTGCGCTCGGTATGGATGACGTCCTGCGCCTGGAGGTGGGCGAACCGCTTTTCCCGACGCCCCCGCACATCGTGGAGGCGGCATGCAGGGCCGCCCGTGACGGCTATACGAAATACACGGCCAATGCCGGACTGCCATCTCTTCGCCGTGCGATTGTGGACCGTATTGAGAGAGACTACGGCGTGGTCCGCGCTCCGGAGAATGTGGTCGTCACAGTCGGGGGACTGGGGGCCATTTCCACGTGTTTGCGGACGGTGGCCGATATAGGCGATGAGGTGTTGATCCCCGATCCCGGATGGCCCAACTACGAGATGATCGTACTGGCGATCGGCGCCGTGCCCAGGCGGTACCGGCTCGATCCCGCCAACGCGTGCT
>JAHDPS010000233.1 GCA_018434225.1 Bacillota bacterium | reverse complement strand
CCTCAAGCTTGACGGCGTCGCAACCGGCCTCCTGCATGAACCTTCCCGCGTTACGCACCGCTTCCTCCACCGATATCTGGTACGACATGTACGGCATGTCGCCGATCAAGAATGCCCCTGGGGCGCCCCTCCTCACAGCCTGCGCGTGAGGTATCATCACGTCCATGGTCACCGGAAGGGTGCTCTCGTATCCGAGCACCGTCATGCCCAGAGAGTCGCCGACCAGGATGATATCCACCCCCGCCTTCTCCTGTAGCAGCGCAGTAGGATAGTCGTAGCATGTCAGCATTGTAATCTTCTGGCCCTTGCGCATCTTCTCATAGAGCACCGGAAGCGTAACCTTTTCTCTCGCCACGGCAAGTCCCCCTTGAGAATATTCTATGAGGCATCCAATCTTCTCCACGAACCAAGCCTATACCTGCGCGGCCGGAGGCGAGAATCGAGTCGAAGTAAGAGGGGCGCCGCCGCGGCGCGGGGCATGCACTTGTTGCCTCCCGACTCCGATAATACCTATTGACGGCAGAGCCACATCCTCAGCCGGTCTCAAGGGGGGAATCCGCAAATGATGGGGCGCTCGGTGGCATTCAGGCTGGTCGGCGGTATCCTGGTCGTCGTGGCTGTGGCCGCGGGCTCGGGCGCGTTCGTGATGATGCAGTACGGGAGGTCAGTCAGCAGTCTCGAGCGAGCAATCACCGTCCTTGGGAGCGCTCAGACCGGCGCAAGCAATCTCTTAGTTGGAATATGGCAGATGTCGGCCAACGTGAGGGGCCACCTCATTTCGCCTGACCAGGGCTACCTTGATGAGTATCACGTGGGGTCCAACTTCGCCGCGGATGCGGCGAGAACGCTCAGCGCCCTAGACTTGATGGACGCGGATGCACTGGCGGTGGAGGAGATCGCCGGTCTGCTGAAACAGTACGAAGACATCGCGCTCAGTGCTTTTTCCCTATCGAAGGATGGCCGGGAGACCCAGGCGGCCGCTCTCGTAGGGTCCAACGAGGCGGCCATCCTGCGGCAACTGGACGTTAAGTCCAAGGCGCTCGGACAGCGTATCTACGGGCAAGTGAACACCCTTGTTAGCGACGAGGTCAGCGGTTCGCGAGATTCTATGAAAATAGGGTGGACGGCGCTCGGCGCGGCCGCCATCCTTGGGGTGGCGGCGGGGCTGGTGCTCTCGCTCTCGATCACGAGACCGGTGAAGAGACTCGCGAATGCAGCGGATCGAGTTGCGGGCGGGGATCTTACCGTGGAGTCCATCGGATCGCGCGGCCACGACGAGCTCGCGCGTTTGGCGGGGGCTTTCGACGGCATGCTTCGCGGCCTGAGGGAGATAGTGGCGAAGGCCTCGGAATCGGCGAGGCAAGTCGCCTCCTCCAGCGAGGAGCTGTCGGCCGCCGTGGAACAGATGAGAAACGCGCTTGGGCAGATTTCGGGGACCGCGCAGGAAGTGGCCGGCCAAACCTCGTCACAGGCCGAAGAGGCCCGAAAGACGACAACAGTGCTGGATGACCTCGGCAAAGTCATCGAGCGAGTGGCTTCCGGGGCCCGGGAACAGACGAAAAGTCTCTCGGTCGCGACGCAAAACGTCAACGCGATGGTGGCGGCGGTCGATCAGATATCCACTTCGTCACAAGGGATGGCGGTCGCCACCGGCAAGGCCGACCTCTCGGCGGCATCCGGCAGGGAAGCCGTGGCCAAGACCGTGGTGGGGATGCAGGCGATAAACGATGCGAGCAAGCAGATACACGTCAACCTCAGTAACCTCACCGGTAATTCCCAGCGCATCGCCGAGATAGTCCAGGTGATCGACGAGATCGCGGGGCAGACAAACCTTCTCGCCCTCAACGCCGCTATAGAGGCGGCCAGGGCCGGTGAGCACGGACGCGGCTTCGCCGTCGTAGCGGACGAGGTGGGGAGACTCGCCGAGAGATCCAGCAAGTCGGCCAGGGAGATAGCGGGGATCATCGACGACATACAGGCTGGCATGAGCGCCACGGCGAACTCGGTGAACGAGGCTTCCGCGGCCATTGAGGAGGGCATGGGAGTGGCCGATGAGGCGCGGCGCCTCCTGAAAGAGATAGAGTCCAGTGTGAAGGCCGCGGGGGCT
>JAHDPS010000339.1 GCA_018434225.1 Bacillota bacterium | reverse complement strand
TACTGACCGTTACGCTGAATACCTCCCTGGACAAGCTGTACACCGTCGAGGGCTTTAGGGCCGGAGAGGTGATCAGGGTCAAGGAAGCCCATTATACGGCCGGGGGTAAAGGCCTGAACGTGGCGAGGGTCGTTTTCGCTCTCGGAGAACAGGTCTTGGCGACGGGACTAGCGGGGGGATTCGCGGGTGGTTTCATAGAGAGCGAGCTCGAAAGGGCGGGGATCCCATTTGAGTTTACGAGGATTAGCGGGGAATCCCGTTCGTGCATCAATATGATAGACGAGTCAACCCATACCCAGACGGAGCTTCTGGAGCCCGGGCCCCTGGTTTCGCGGGAGGAGGCCGACGAATTCCTCAAGACATACGAAACGCTTCTCGGAAAGGCCGACGTGATTACCATGTCGGGGAGCGCTCCGAGGGGTATGCACAGGGGAATTTACCGGACGATGATTGAGATGGCCCGCCGGAACGAAAGACCGGTCATACTGGACTCCAGCGGAGATCTGCTGAGGGAAGGGATCGGAGCGGGCCCCGCTATGGTGAAGCCCAACGCCTCTGAAGCCGGGGCTATTCTGGGGAAGACGATATCCTCCGTCGATGAGGCCGTATCGTCCGCAAGGGAACTGACCAGGCTGGGCGCCAAAACGGCGGTTATATCCATGGGGGAGAGAGGCCTTGTGGCGTTCTTCTCTTCCACGGGAGAGGCGTACAGCGCGGTTCCCCCTGTGATTACCGCCGTAAACACCGTGGGATGCGGCGATGCTTTGGTCGCGGGGTTTGCTGTGGGATTGATACGAGGGTATGCGTTCGAAGAAACTGTCAGACTGGCGGCAGCCGCCTCCTGTGCCTCGGCCCTCACCCAGGGGACGGGCGAATGCAGGGAAGAGGACGTGGAGAGAGTCCTGAGAGAGGTAGTCGTTTCCAGACTGAATAGGGATTGAGATTCAGGCATTGATCGGGGGTGCGATCGGGGGTGCGCAATGGCACAATGGCTGACGATTGGCGGAATATCGAGGTTCTTCACAGGAACAGGCTCAAGGCCAGGGCGTCATTCGTATCATACCCCGACGTGGGATCCGCCTTGACGTTCGAGCGCAGATGCTCCAGATGGTTCAGGCTCCTGAACGGTGTTTGGAAGTTCCATTATTCGAGGAGCCCAGTGGACGTACCGGAAGGTTTTTTTCAGGACGCATTCGATGACGGCCGCTGGGACGACATCGATGTGCCCGGCTGCTGGCAGATGCAGGGGTACGGTAGGCCTCACTATACCGACCTCGTATATCCCTTCCCCGTGGATCCGCCTAGAGTGCCTTCGGACAATCCTACCGGCGTATACAGGAGGGTTTTCGATATACCCGATGAATGGAGCGGCCTTCAGACCCTGATAAGGTTTGAAGGGGTGGACAGCGCGTTCCATCTGTGGGTGAACGGGCATGGGGTGGGCTACAGCCAGGGCAGCCGCTTGCCTTCGGAGTTCGACATATCCCAATACCTGCATCCCGGGGGAAACAGCCTTTGCGTGAGGGTATATCAGTGGTCCGACGGGAGTTATCTCGAGGATCAGGATATGTGGTGGCTGAGCGGCATTTTCAGGGACGTGTGCCTGGTGGCGAGGCCGAAGGCGCATCTCCAGGACTATTTCGTCAGGACGGAGTTCGATAACGAAAATAGGAACTCTGATAGGTACTGTGATAAGGATCCTGGTAAAGACCCTGATAGGGACTGTACGTTGAGGATCAATACATACTGGGAGAACCTATCAAATGCCGACTCCGGCTCGCACAGGTTTCGGGCGGAGTATGCGCTCCTGGACAACAAGGGGGTCAAGGTGGCCGAAGCGGCCCGAGACATCGATCTGTACGCCGGCGCGGATCCTGCGGATAATGCGGATGTTCCGGACAATGAGGTGCGAATGCGAATACGCGAGCCCCGAAAATGGTCGGCGGAAGCGCCGGAGCTTTATGACCTCCTGATAGTCCTGAAGGACGACGAGGGGAACACGATAGAAGTGGTGTCCTCCAGGGTGGGGTTCAGGTCCGTGGAGTTGAAGGATGGTTGTTTCCTCGTGAACGGCAAGGCAATCAAACTGAAGGGCGTAAACCGCCACGACTTCCATCCCGATCTGGGGAGAACTGTGCCCCTGCATTGGATGGAAGAAGACATAATAATGATGAAGAGGCACAACATAAACGCGGTACGCACGTCCCACTATCCGAACGACCCGAGGTTTTACGACCTTTGCGACATGTACGGGCTTTACGTGTTGGACGAAACCGACCTGGAGTGCCACGGTTTCGAGCTCATCGGCGACATAAACAGGATAAGCGACGATCCCGCCTGGGGGAAAGCGTATCTGGACAGGATTGAAAGGATGGTGGAAAGGGACAAGAACCATCCTTGCGTCATAATGTGGTCTCTCGGAAACGAATCGGGATTCGGGGTCAATCACGAATCCATGGCCCATTGGTGCCGGGAGAAGGACCCCACGCGCCTGGTGCATTATGAGGGTGATTCTGAGGCGAAGGTAGCGGACGTATTCAGCACGATGTATACCCCGTTGGAGAAGGTTATCGAGTTGGGATCCATGACGGGAATGAATAAACCCCACATACTCTGCGAATACGCTCACGCCATGGGGAACGGCCCGGGGGGATTGAAGGAGTATTGGGATGCGTTTTACGGGCATGAGAGGCTGCAGGGCGGGTTTGTCTGGGAATGGATGGATCACGGCATCAGGAGGCATACCCAGGACGGAACGGAGTATTTCGCGTACGGCGGAGATTTCGGGGATGAGCCGAATGACCGCAATTACTGCATAGACGGCCTCGTGCAGCCGAACCATGTGCCTACCCCGGGGCTTGTCGAGTATAAGAAGGTGATTGAACCCGTAAAGGTTGAAGAGGTTGACATACTGAACGGCGTAGTCATCGTCAGGAATCTGTACGATTTCATCTCTTTGGACCACCTCCTGATGTCATGGCGCATAAAGGCGGATGATGAGGTACTTCAAGCGGGCAGTATGCCCGTATCCGGCATTGAGGCGGGAGAGAGCGAAAGAATAAGAATACCCCTTGAGCGCCCCCAGAGGGTCATGCCTTTCACCGATTACTGGCTGGATGTTCATTTTGTGCTTGCGCACGACACTCAATGGGCAGAGAGGGGTCACGAGGTCGCGTGGGCACAGTTCAAGCTCCCTCTCGAACCAACCCCTGTCGCACCAACGTGCAGCCGGCGAAACCCGAATAGTGGTCTATGTGCGGTGCGCCATGAGGAGTCAGGGAGCGATGTTGTATTCAAGGGCAGTGGCTTCGAGGTTTGTTTCGATAGGGTGAAGGGGAGACTTCAAAGCCTGAGATACGCTGGGCTCGACATAATTGATGGAGGCCCGCGGCTGAATCTCTGGCGTGCGCCTATTGATAACGATATGTTTATCCTCGATGGATTGAAGAAGAAATACGTGCACCTCGTCCAGCATAGAATCGATTCCTTTGACTGGGTGGAGGATGACCAAGGAAGCATCAGGATCGAGATACGCGCGTTGGTTGCCCCGCCCACCCTCAATTGGGCCGTTGAGTGCGAATACGCCTACAGGGTATTCGGAACGGGTGAGATAATACTTGACACTTTGGGGAGCCCCAAAGGCGATCTTCCGGATGTTTTCCCGAGGATAGGGCTCAGTATGCGGGTTTCCAAGGACCTGGAGAATGCCGCGTGGTATGGCAGAGGGCCGGGGGAATCCTACGCGGATAGTAAGATGGCGAATTCCTTCGGTGTATACAGGAAAAAGGTGGAGGAGTTGTATACGCCGTACGTGTTCCCGCAGGAGAATGGGAATAGGACGGACGTAAAATGGTTGTCCCTCACGGATACGATGGGCAGAGGGCTCATGGCCTTCGCGGAGCCGTCCATGGAATTCAGCGCCCATTACTATGAAGCGGAGGATTTTGAGAAAGCCAGGCACACCTACGAATTGAAGAAGAGGGACCATATAACGTTGAATCTCGATTACGGGCAGAACGGCCTTGGGAGCAATAGCTGTGGTCCCGGCCAGCTTCCCCAATACAAGCTGGCGCCTCAGGATTTCCGCTACAGGATCGTGTTCAAGCCCTACTCCATGAACGAGATCTCAACAGTTCGGTTGAGCAAGGACCTCTGTTCGTTCATCAGGCAAACGGGCGCGAGTTGAAGGGGGCATCGACGTATGAGACTGCGTTTCCTGCGTGCGCGGGCCGTTTCGCTTTGCGTCGCGGTCGCCCTGTTGGCGCTGAATGTGGGACTTCGATCTGTTAGGAGCGCGGCTGCCCCCGCTCACCAACCACTGAGGTGGCGGTTCGTGAACCCCGCGCCGTGGAACGACAACCTCCATGACATCATCTTCGCGGAAGGCAAGTTCACGGCGGTCGGCAGGGGTGGGGCGGTCCTCACGTCGGCGGATGGCGCGTCCTGGACGG
>JAHDPS010000140.1 GCA_018434225.1 Bacillota bacterium | reverse complement strand
TCCGCGGGGGCCTCGGCCGTTACCGTTCACGGAAGGACGCGGGCACAGGGCTATTCTGGCGAGGCCGATTGGGGAGCCATAGAGGCGGTGAAGCGGGCTGTCGCGATACCCGTCATAGGGAACGGAGACGTGGGTGATTCAACGGATCTGCTGAGGCTGATCGAAGAGACGGGCTGCGACGGGGCAATGATAGGTCGCGCGGCCCTGGGCAATCCCTGGATATTCGGGCAGATCGCGGCCGCCCTCGGCGGGGCCGGCTCGGCCGGAGCGGGCGCCGGGGCCGTGGTGTCCGCCGGGGAGCGCGCTGCGCTCATCCTGGAGCACCTGCGCATGATGGTGGAGGAGTATGGCGAACGCAACGCCGTTCTGAGGATGCGGAAACACTTTGTCTGGTATACTAAAGGATTGACGAGCGGCGCGCGCCTTAGGCGCCTGGCGATGGAGGCGAAGAGGGCGGCCGACATGGAAAGGATCGTCGAAATGATGCTGGAGCAGGAGGACGCAGATGGACCTTCCCGTAGTGCCGGTAGCTAACGCTGTTCTCCCGCGCCCGGATGGCGGTTCCATCAGGGGTGTGTTCCTCGACCCCGTGACCGCCTCATTCATACGGCGGGTCGGGGCGGGCGGGACGTGTTTGCTCCTTCCTCACTCGGTCGAAAGCGGCGAGGTGTATCCTGTCGGGGTCGTTGGTAGACTGGAACAGGTGTGGCTGCAAGTGGTGTACAATCCGTACCTCAACACCTGTTCCAAGGCAATATTCGCCGAGGTGGCCGGGAGAGGCCGGGGTAAGGCGAAGAAGTTCCGGCTCGAAGAAGGTATGGTCGTCGCCGAGGGGATCGAAGCCGTTGAGATCGACGCCCTCTGGTCGAGGGATTACCCGGTGATCGACGGCGCCGGTTGGCAGCCTGTGGAGGGCGGCACGGAGATGAAGGGCGACTCGGATCTCCCCGTAACCATATACGGATACGACCTTGAGAGCGGGGATCGCGTGGAGCTCGCAGGCAACGTCGGCGGGCTCATCCCGGCCGAGCGGGCCCATACGGTGGAACACGCGATGATTCGTTGCCTCAAAGAGTACGCGATATGCACGCCCAAGAACCTCGCCGACGCAGTTGCGGAGGAAACCCTGGAACTCAAACAATCCCTGGAGCTCGGGTTTGCGTTTAAGCAGCCCGAGGTGTTCGGCATGACGAATTCCGGTCAGTGCGGGAACCCACTAACGAACCTCGCGCACTTCTATTTGGCCAAGGAATTCATACAAAATTTGAAGGAGGGGCAAAACCTCGAGGATTCCATTTCGGGAGCGCGGCTTAAGGCTCTATCCAGGATAAGCTCCGATCTGGGACTCAGCACGCGCCCCGGCCTCAGGGTGATGCAGGGATTGAAGCGTGGCATGCTCCACGATGATAGCAGCCTGAGCCCGTCGCTGCTCAAGAAGGTCCTGAGGCGCTTCCCCAAGAGTCCGTGGAGCTGAACCCCTCCGCGCGCTTCGCCGGGGGGCCTCCATATTGTCCGACTTCGGATTTGTGACTCACCCGCTTACCGTCGCCGATATCCGGGATCATTATCCGCTTGCCAGGCATCTGCCGCCTTCGTGGGTTGAGGCGGCCTGCCGGACGGTGCTACCGATCAGGACAGTCAGACTGACCGGCATTCGCTCGCGGTTCGGGGCGACCGACGGATGGCTCGTAACGTGCGTGCTTACGTCACGGCAGATGGAGATGTTGCCGAGGCGATTTGTGGCGGACAGGATCGCCAGGGCGACGCTCATCGCGCAGAGACTCGGGGCTGGCGTCGTGGGGCTCGGAGGAATCGCCTCGACTATCGGCGCCGAATGCCCGCGCATAGGAGACATGCTGAGCGTTGCGCCTAGATCCACGAGTGCCAAAAGGCTGAGAGTCGCCATTACTACCGGAGAGAACTACAATGCCGCCGTGACTCTTGACGCCGCGAGGATGGCCTCCGGCCTTATCGGGAAAACCCTCCCGTTCGCCGAAGTCACCGTCGTGGGTGGAGAGCGCCCCGCCGGCGCCGCGCTCGCGAGGTTGCTCGCGAGGGAGGCGTGCGGCCTAACACTCGTGGCTGAAAACCCGGTCAGTATGAGGCATCTTTCAGCCGTCATCTCGCGGGAGACGGGACTCGTACCGAGGATCAGCGGAGACATGGGCCGCGCGATCCATTGCGCAGATATCGTATTGTTCGATGGCGGAGGTCGCGTGGACCCGGATGCTGCGAGGCCTGGAGCCGTGTTCTGCCGGATCGGTGCGCCTTACGGCATATCCAGGGATATGAGCGATACCCGCAAGGACGTCCTGGTCATAGAGGGCGGCCTGGTCGAGATACCCGGAGATGTACGTTGCGCCGCCGGCCGATTTGATCCGCGGTCCTGCGACCCGCGCCTCGCCGAGGCGATGATAATGGCCATGGAGGGAAAAAGCGAGGGATCGGGCGCGGGTATTGGAGTCAACATCGAGAGAGTGGATGAGATGTCCGGACTGGCGACAAGGCACGGGTTCAGGCTAGCCGGCCTGATGGGGCCGGGCGGGATGGTGACGGGAGCGCAGATAGCGGAGGTGAAGCGAGCGGCGGGACCGCCCTAATAGTACAAATAGTTCCTTATACCCGTTCGTACTATGCCGCGTCGCGGGTTCCATCTGGGCCCGTGCTGTGGCGCACGGGTTTGGCTGCGATTCATGCTGTAGCGCACGAGTCGGCGGGGGCCGGCCCTGAGTTGAATCGGACCGACGGCAAAACACGAGGCGCCCGCAGGCGCGGCGCGCCCGATAACAGCATTCGGTCTGCGCAATTCGGCCGCTTGACAATGCTGTAACGGCTTCATATAATAAAGGTTGGTGTTTCGGTGGGTATATATGGGAAAGAACAAGCACTGCAGGCCAAGGGCCCGCCAGTGCTTTTGCAATATCAGCCCGATTTCCCGCGGGAGCAGCCCGGAATAGGATCACTGTTGATCTAATATATTCGTTCTGAACATGGAGCGAAGGCCAGCGCGACTACCTTATTTAGAAAAGGAGCGAGAAAGAATGGCCGAAAAAGAGGTCCTCCTTTCCCCGGAGGGCTTAAAGAAGATTGAGAACGAGCTCGAACACCTCAAGTCAGTTCGCCGGAGGGAAGTAGCCGAGAGGATAAAGCTGGCCAGGCAATTCGGGGACATCAACGAGAACTCCGAATACGATGACGCCAAGAACGAACAGGCTTTCATCGAAGGCAGGATCATTACCCTGGAGAAGATTCTTCGTAATGCCAGGGTGATCACGGATTCGGGGGAATCATCCGATCAGGTTAACATCGGAACGACGGTGAAGATGACCGACCTCGGAACCGGCGAGTCGTTTCAATACACCATCGTCGGATCCGCGGAGGCCGACCCCGCCAGGCAAAGGATTTCTAATGAGTCCCCAGTGGGGAAAGCACTCCTTGGGCAGAAGTGTGGCAGCATCGTGGCCGTATCCGCGCCGCTCGGGGTCGTTAACTACCGCATAGACGCAATTCTGTAGTGAGGACTTCGACGAGATAGCATCGACAATGCAGAGGGTGGAGGGCATGATGGACGAGGAGTTACAGGGAGTGGACTCGACCCGTCTCCGAAAGATGGACAGCCTGAGAAACCAGGGCATAGATCCTTTCGGGCACCGTTACGACGTCAGCCATCACGCGGCGGACGTCCACAATGACTATGAGGGCTTTGAAGGCAAGAATGTGTCCGTCGCGGGCAGGCTAATGGCCATTCGCTATCACGGCAAGGCGTGTTTCGCCGACCTCGACGATATCAGTGGCCGGATCCAGATATATGTAAAGGCCGACGAGGTAGGCGCCGAGCGGTACGATCTATTCTCCAGCTTCGACGTGGGCGACATCGTTGGTGTGAGTGGTACTGTATTCAAGACGAGGAAGGGCGAAACCAGCATACACGTAAAGGAATTCGTCTTTCTCTCCAAGTGCCTGAGACCACTACCCGAAAAATGGCACGGCCTCAAGGACGTCGAGGTCCGCTATAGGCAGCGCTATCTCGACCTCATCGTCAATCCGGAGGTCAGGAATACATTCATTGTCAGAACAAAAGTCGTCCGCGCGATAAGGAATTACCTGGACAGTCAAGGCTTCCTGGAGGTTGAGACCCCCGCGATGCACGCCATCGCCGGGGGCGCGAACGCGCGACCGTTCATCACACACCATAACGCCCTCGATCTGGATCTTTACCTCAGAATCGCGGTCGAACTCCACCTAAAGAGGCTGATTGTAGGCGGCCTCGAGCGCGTCTACGAGATAGGCCGGAACTTCAGGAACGAGGGCATATCCACGAAGCATAACCCCGAATTCACCATGCTGGAACTATACCAGGCCTACTCGGACTATGAAGGCATGATGGAGGTATGCGAGGACATGCTTTCCGCCGTGGCCCGCGGGGTGCTCGGCACGACGAGGATAACCTACGGCGATCAGGAGGTGGACCTGGCTCCTCCATGGCCAAGGCTGCGCCTTGTTGACGCCATACGGCAATACTCGGGCGTGGATGTGACCGGGATTCGTACTGATGAAGACGCCCGCGCCGTCGCGTCGCGCCACGGCCTCACCATGGACAAGGCCGTCTCGAAGAGCAGCCTGATCGATAAGCTGCTGGAGACTCACGTTGAGCCAAGACTCATCCAGCCGACGTTTTTGACGGACTATCCCGTGGAGGTCTCGCCGCTTGCCAAGAGGATGTCCACCGATCCTTCCCTGACATATCGTTTCGAGGCCTTCGCCGGAGGCAGGGAACTGGCCAACGCGTTCTCGGAGCTCAACGACCCCGTGGATCAGCGCCGGAGGTTCCTCCAACAAGCGCAGGAGAAAGCGAAGGGCGACGACGAGGCGCACCCAATGGACGAGGACTACGTAACCGCGCTCGAGTACGGCATGCCTCCGACCGGTGGAATGGGGATCGGAATTGATAGGCTCGTTATGTTCCTGACCAACTCTCCCTCCATCAGAGACGTCATCCTGTTCCCGTTGCTGAGGCCGAGAGAGTAGGCGGCAAGACAGAGCAAACTCGAATATGAGTGAAAGAACCTTGAATGGTTACGATATACGGCGGATGGTGCATATTGATCGGGTCAGGAGGGCGTGGTATAGTAACACTTGCTGTCGCGGGCGGGAATAAACCGCCAGATTGACGGCCAGATCCGTGAAGTGATATAATAAAAGTCCGACGGTTGGTCGGAGAGACACTTTGGTCTTTGAAAACTGAACAGTGTGCGAAAAGCCAAAGCGGCCCAGGGGTAAAGCGAGGCTAGTTTTAATAGAAGCGGGGCGGTAGTTCCGCGGATATTGGGATAAGCCGAGCGATACTCGGGTAAGAGAAGTAAAGAAGAAGAGCCTTGAAAAGTCAAAGGCTCCGAGATATTATCGGAGAGTTTGATCCTGGCTCAGGACGAACGCTGGCGGCGTGCTTAAGACATGCAAGTCGAGCGGGGTTAAATAGATGGCTTGCCATTTAATTAACCTAGCGGCGGACGGGTGAGTAACACGTGGGCAACCCACCCTACCGACTGGGATAACACCTCGAAAGGGGTGCTAATACCGGATGGGGCTGTGTAATCGCATGGATACACAGGGAAAGGCGGCGAAAGTCGTCACGGTAGGAGGGGCCCGCGGCCCATTAGCTAGTTGGTGAGGTAACGGCCCACCAAGGCGACGATGGGTAGCCGGCCTGAGAGGGCGGTCGGCCACACTGGGACTGAGACACGGCCCAGACTCCTACGGGAGGCAGCAGTGGGGAATCTTGCGCAATGGGCGAAAGCCTGACGCAGCAACGCCGCGTGCGGGATGAAGGCCCTCGGGTCGTAAACCGCTTTCAGCAGGGATGAAACTGACAGTACCTGCAGAAGAAGCCCCGGCTAAATACGTGCCAGCAGCCGCGGTAATACGTATGGGGCAAGCGTTATCCGGATTTATTGGGCGTAAAGCGCGCGTAGGCGGCTTGTTAAGTCAGATGTGAAATCCGGGGGCTCAACCCGCGGCTTGCATCTGAAACTGGCAGGCTTGAGTCTGGTAGAGGAAAGTG
>JAHDPS010000028.1 GCA_018434225.1 Bacillota bacterium | reverse complement strand
CATATCTCCCAGGCCGCTGAGCCCGTCCCCCGTCCACCTGTAAATTTTCAGGTCGTTGTGATATAGGGTCGGGGTGATGTGCCTGGCGATGAGCTCCCGCCGGCCGTCGCCGTCCAGGTCCGCCGCCGCGAACTGGCTGAAACCGAGGCCCCCGTTGTCGGGCCCCTGGTACCTCAGTACATACGAACCCTCCCCGCTGTCCCAGGAGTAAACCTGGACCGAGCCTCGTCTGTTCGTCACCAGCTCATCCACGCCGTCCGCGTCCAGGTCCGCAGCCAGGTGAGCCGGCGGGGCGTCGTACTCCGAAGCGCGCCACGCATCCTGAACGCCCTCCCAGGCGACTTCGTAGCCGGCCCGCGCCGCAGTGCCCCGCGGCATCCATAACCTCAACACGAGCCTGGAGTCTCCACCCGGGCTCGCAACCGTCAGGATCGCGCGCGACGCGCGGTCGCCCCGTTTCACCACGGGGAAAAGGACCGCCCTCACCTCGCCGCCCGCATCGAGCCGCGCGATCCCATTCGTCTTGGACTCCATCACCAGGCGATCCGCGCCATCGCCCGTGGCGCCCGCGCTCACCCTGTCGGCCAGGCCGTCGCCGTCAACATCGAGTACGCGCTCGAGCGACGGGCCGGCGCCGTCCCCCGGCCGCCGCGGCAGGAAGTTCCTCCGCTCGTATCCCCTGAGCAAGTCCCCGTCCTTCTCCACCAGCATGACGGCCCCGTTCGCATACGCGTACACCCTGCCGTCGCAGCAGATGATCTCCTCCTTGCCATCCGCGTCCACGTCGGCCACGGCGTTCACGCGTAACCCGGCGCCCCGCCACACCTCGTGGAAACCCTCGTGGATGGCGCAGTAAACCGGAGGCTCTTCGGGCTGGCCCTCGCGCTCGCCCGACACCGCCTGGAGCACGATCTCGGCCATGCCGTCGCCGTCCAGATCTGGGGACCACATCTGGTACCCGCCGTAGCCCGCGAGGCCGAATGGCGAGATCAGGCGCAGTTGTTGCGGGCCGCCGGCGCCCCCCGATCCGCCTGCGCCCCCCGATCCGCCGGCGCCCTGCGCATCGCCTGCGCCCTTCGAAACGTCCCCGTCGCGGGGAGAGGGCGCGCCGGCTTTCGCCGCCCTCGCCTCGATCCCCGCCCTGAGAGCGGCCTCGTGCGAATCATCCGCCAGGCCCAGGCGCCATAGCGCCACTCCCGCCAGGCCGTAACGTTTCGCGACGCCGATCCTCGCCCGTATGCCCGCTGCATCCTCGTGGGCGGCGGACACACCCAAGAGCACCTTGTCGCCCGGGACTCCGGCGAGCTCCCTAACGGCCTGCGACACCGCATCCACCGGCTCGGGGGCTTGCGCGGGACCGTAGCCGTAGGCCATGACTATGAGCCTGTCCGCGGTCTTGGCGAGGGAGGCGTAGTCGTAACCCCTGTAAACCCCGTTCGGCGGGTGCACCGTGAGGGTGAGCCTCTTGCCGAGGGGCTTGATCGCGGCGGAGACCTCCTCCACGAAACCCGCGAATGCCCCCTTCACTGATTCCAGGGCATCCCCCCCGTCGGTCATCCCCAACCCCTCGAAATCGAGGTTGACCCCGCCGTACGCCGCGACCTCCGCGCGTATGGCCCGCACCGCCTTCGCCCTTGCGTCCCTGTCGTTCAGGAACGACGTCAGGCCGCCGTCACCATCGGCGGCGAATACCATCATCTCTGTGTCGATCCCCATCACCGAGGCTGCGTCCAGCACCTTTTCCCAACCCTCGGGCCTCACGAAGCCCGCCCTCGAGACGGTCGCCAGGGACCCATCCCTCTCCAGGCCGTACCACCCGAAGCACACGGAGCCGATCACATCCGAAAGCCCTCGGCCGAACCAGGGATATGCATCTCCGAAAAGGTCTTTCCAACTGCTCGTCCTTTCATCCCCCAGCGCGTAGTACGCGTAGGCCTCCATCCGCGCCGGCGGGGATTCGATGATCGCGGTCCTCGCGCCGGGATCCCACTCAACACGGCACCCCAGGGATTCGGCGAAGAACCTGAGGGGCAGTAGGACCCTGTCCCCTACTATGCGGGGGGAAACCTCCAGCCGGCGTTCGGCGCCATCGACGTAAGCGATCGTGCTGCCCACGAGGAGTTCCACCCTGGCGCCTGGACCGGAGTTCGCTGTGGCCACGACCCTCTTCGCGGCGGGGATCCATTCCACCCTCGCCCCCAGGGCCTCGGCCACCTGCCTGAACGGGACCAGCATCCTGCCACGCTCGATCCGCGGGCTCACATCGAATGCGACAGCGAGGCCGTCCACCCTTACGCTGACCCCCATACCCCCCGGCGTAGCAACCGTCCCCTTAACGCCCGCCGGCGCCGCCATGGCGGCGTTCGGCAGGACGGGGCCCGCGGGGACCATCGCCGCTAGCGTGGCCGCAACGAGCGCCACCGCCAGGGGAAAGCGCGACTTCATACCCGAACGGATCATTATGCCCCTCCTGAT
>JAHDPS010000224.1 GCA_018434225.1 Bacillota bacterium | reverse complement strand
CCGATCTGTGGCCTCCGCGTGGAAATCCACTATTACTACAGCGGTCTCACTCTTGAGCACCGCTATCTCTTCCGAAAGGCGCCTGAACGGGCAATCGAGAAGGATCGAGTTGAATACCCGGCCGGATGCGTTCACAATGCCAACAGGATGCCCGTTCACATCCACAACTACAGAGGGCCTGCCGGGCGGGTTCCCAGGGTAGTTGGCCGGCCGGATCACGCGTGGTTCCTGTTCGATGTATTCTGCGATCTCCCGCTTGTCCCAGACGTGATTCCCCATCGTGATCACGTCGACGCCCGCGGCGAATATCTCGTCGCCCGTTTCCCTTGTCAACCCCACACCGCCGGCCGCGTTCTCGCCGTTCGCTATAGTTAGATCCGGCCGGTATTGACGTTTCACATCGGGTAGGCACTCGGCCAACATCGAACGACCGGGTCTTCCCATGATATCGCCCACGAAAAGAATCAACAAAGCGCCGACTCATCCCCTCTGGAACTCCGTTCAAATACGAACAGCCGGGGGATTCACCCCTGGCTGTCGGCCCTTACTTGTTGAATACCACCACTCTACCTTCTTCTCTGAACGCCGTTATGTTTTTGTCTTGTCTGCAATCACTGACGTCCTGGAGCATCTCTTCTATTATCTCCTCCTGAACGAGGAGATCCTCCTCCATCAGGTTGTCGTTCCTGTCCGCCGCCAGCAGGCTCCCCATCTCATCCCTGACGATGTCGATCACGAGGGAGATTTCCTCCTGGGTCAACGTTTCAACATCGCGCTGAACCTCGAGCACTGTTATGTCGCCAAAATCGGTCCTTGCCATCTCTATGAGGGAGGGTTTCCTGTTTTTGAAGTCGCCGTATGCTGCGACGCTCATCCGGAAACGGTCGCGCATCCTCTCGAACTTCATTTGCTCCAGCGGTTTCGTCAAGATAAACGTGAACTTCAGCACCCGCCCGTTCGGGTCGAAGTTGACCGTCGAAAGCTCCGGATACCTGACCAGAACCGATATGAGCAGCCCAACGCCTTTCGAATTCTCCGTTCTCTCTCTATTCCCCAACCACGACACCTCTTCGCGCAGGTGATGAGGTGTGATTCTTCGGGTACCTCGGCAATACCTCCCCCGCTACTTAGCGTAATCCACCGCGCGAGTCTCCCGAATCACCGTCACCTTGATCTGGCCCGGATACTCGAGCTCAGCCTCAATCTTCTTCACGATATCCCTCGCCAATTTGCTCGCGGTAACGTCGTCGACCCGTTCCGGCTTGACCATGATCCTGATCTCGCGCCCCGCCTGAATGGCGTACGCCTTGTCCACGCCGTCGAACGAGTCGGCTATCTCCTCGAGCTTCTCCAATCGCTTGATGTATGCCTCGAGCGTCTCGCGCCTCGCGCCCGGTCTTGCGGCGGACACCGCGTCGGCAGCCGTCACCAGGAACGCCTCCACCGACTTCGCCTCAACGTCGCCGTGGTGGGCCTCCATGGCCTGTATTACATCGTTGTTCTCCTTGTATTTCTTCAAGAGGTTGATCCCTATCGCGACGTGAGACCCTTCTACCTCATGATCGACGGCCTTGCCGATATCGTGCAGCAATCCCGCGCGTTTCGCCACAGTCACGTCGCAACCCAGTTCCGCCGCCATCGCGCCGGCCAGATGAGCGACTTCGATAGAATGCTTGAGTACGTTCTGTCCGTAGCTGGTGCGAAACCTCAGGCGCCCCATGAGCTTAACGATCTCCGGGTGAAGTCCGTGTACCCCCGCCTCGATCGCGGCCTCCTCGCCGGCCTCGCGGATTTGGGTGTCGACCTCCTTTTCCGCCTTCTCCACCATTTCCTCGATCCGCGCGGGATGTATCCTCCCATCCGCGATAAGCTTCTCAAGCGCTAGCCTGGCAACCTCTCGCCTTATTGGATTGAACCCTGACAGGATGACGGCCTCGGGAGTGTCATCGATTATGAGATCCACCCCCGTCAGGGTCTCGAGGGTGCGGATGTTCCTGCCTTCGCGACCGATTATCCTACCTTTCATCTCATCGTTCGGGAGCTCCACCACCGATACCGTGGCCTCGGCGACGTGATCCGCGGCGCACCTCTGGACCGCGAGGGATATGATGTCCCTCGCCCTCTTCTCGGCTTCCTCCTTGGCTTGCGCCTCGATATCCCGGATCATGGTGGCGGTCTCCTGGCGGATCTCCTCCTCCGTCCTCTTAAGGAGGGTTTCCTTAGCCTGGTCGCTGCTCATGCCCGAGATTCTCTCGAGTTCGGTGATTTGCCTATGTTTCAGTTCGCCGACCTGCTCCTGGGATTTCTCGAGATCCTTCTCGCGCTTGCTCATTTGTTCTTCCTTGCGTTCGATGCTCTCAGTCTTTCTATCGAGTACCTCCTCTTTCTGCATGAGCCTGCGCTCGAACCTCTGGAGCTCGGTGCGCCTTTCGCGGGTGTCCCTCTCGAAGTCGCTGCGAAGGCGGTGTACCTCCTCTTTCGCCTCGACAACGGCTTCCCTCTTGCGACCCTCCGCGTCCTTTCTGGCCTCCTCGAGTATCCTTCTCGCCGCTTCCTCCGCTGAAGCGATCTTCGCCTCAGCCGACATCTTTCTCATTAGATAACCGATCACAATTCCGGCCGCGACCCCGGCCAATGGTATTACTATCGTGTTAAACGGCATAAGAGCGCTCACCTCCTCTACAAAACGTCCAGCCGAGTCGGGCAGACTCGGCTTTATCGATCACTGACACTAGATAACTTAGCAACGGCCGCCCGCCGAACAATAGAATTGTTCACCCGGCGATATGCACGAGGACATGCACGAGCGAAGCCGTAACTATCAAACCGAAAAACATCCCGATACATTTTAGGGTCATGAACTAGTAGTGTCAAGTTTCTACCATATCCCGATCGTCTAGTCTAAGGGCTTTCGCAATCACAGACGCGCGAAACCCCCTCCTGGCAAGGTAAGACCACAGGCGCCTCTGGCGCGTCTCCGCATCCAGATGAGCATAAGATGCGCCCCTTCGCGCGACCAGTTCGATTGCCGCGCGAATCTCCTGTTCCTCGGTCATGAGGTTATCCGCAACCTCCGCCGCGAGATCCGGTTCAATACCCCTGCGTATGAGCCCCGATCTCAGTCCCTCCCTGCCAAGGGTCGCCGAGCCCCGGCGATCGCACCTCACTGAAGCCCACTCAGTGGCGAATCGCCTATCGTCAATATACCCTATCTCTTCCAGCCTTCTCAGCACTTCCGCCGTTTCCGATCGATCCACTCCCTTGCGTTGCAGCAGCCGCGCGATCTCCCTCGACGACGCCGCGCGTCCGGTCAGGTACCTCAACGCAATAGCAAATCCTTTACCTGTCGATGTACTATGCGCCTCAGGCATCTTGTGTGGCTTCGTCGCTGGACGACGTCGCCTTAACAGTCCCGAGCTTAAGCTGTTGTCTCACTCGCCCCTCTATTTCCGCAAGTACTTCCGGGTGTTGCTTCAAGTACTCCCTGGCGTTATCTCGACCCTGCCCGAGCCTCGTGTCCCCGAACGAATACCATGTTCCCGTACGGGCCAGTATCCCGTGTTCGCAGGCAACGTCGACGACACAGCCTTCCTTGGAAATGCCCTCACCATAGATGATGTCGAAGTCCGCCTGCTTGAACGGGGGCGCCACCTTGTTCTTGACCACCTTCACCCTGGTCCTGGTTCCGATCGTCTCAGTGCCCTGCTTGAGAGTTTCTATCTTCCTAACGTCCATTCGCAGGGACGCGTAGAACTTCAGGGCGCGGCCGCCGGGGGTCACTTCGGGGTTTCCAAACATCACCCCTACCTTTTCCCTGATCTGGTTGATGAATATAGCCGTGGTCTTCGACTTGGATATCGCGCCGGTGAGCTTTCGCAGCGCTTGCGACATGAGGCGGGCCTGCAACCCCATGTGGGCATCACCCATCTCGCCCTCTATCTCGGCGCGCGGCACCAGGGCAGCCACAGAGTCTACTACCACAACGTCCACCGCGCCGCTCCTGACGAGCGCTTCCGCTATTTCCAGCGCTTGCTCTCCCGTATCCGGCTGAGAGATGAGAAGGTTGTCCACATCGACTCCAACCTTCTTCGCGTAGGCGGGATCCAGCGCGTGCTCCGCGTCAATAAAGGCGGCGATGCCACCCGCGCGTTGGGCCTCGGCGATGATGTGGAGAGCCACGGTAGTCTTGCCGGATGCCTCAGGGCCGTATATCTCAACAACCCTTCCCCTCGGGATCCCTCCCACACCCAGGGCGATATCCAGGGTGAGAGCCCCGCTGGGTATGATCTCAACCTGCATCTTGGCGGAGGCTTCGCCCAGCTTCATTATCGAGCCCTTTCCAAACTGCTTTTCTATCTGCATCAGGGCCATCTCGAGAGCCTTATCCTTCTCTATCACAAATTACCCTCCCACAACCTACCGGCTGGCAAGCCCTTCCTGATCCATTAGTATATACTTGCTCGAAGCGTCAGACAATGTCTCGACCCGCTTACCGTGTGCCGCGACGCCTCAATGACCGAGGCTCCACTTATCGATAGCGGTGTAAGTCGGCCCACCGGGCGATAGGCGGCTCATCATGAGGAACACACTGTCCACGCGCATGGCGCCGAAGTCGGCGGCCCTTAAATGTTCGACGGCCGCCTTGAGCGCTCCCAAGCCCCTCAAACCCCTTACGCGCCCCAGGGTAAGGTGGGGCGTGAACCCCCTGCGGTCCCTCGGGAACCCCTCGCGGTCCATCTCGCTCTCAACAGCCCCCGCCAGATCGACCAGCGTCTCGGCCCCATCGCTCACTCCGATCCATACTACTCTGGGCGAGTCGCTCGAGGGAAACACCCCTATACCCTTGAGCGAAATGCCGAATGAGGACCGCCCGTTGAGGGCGCGTTCGATCCCCCTCTTAGCCGCGGAAATGCGCGGTTCAGGGATCTCCCCAAGGAATTTGAGAGTGAAATGAAGATTGCGGACCTCCACCCATTTCACATCCGCGCCGGATTCTCTCAGCGCGCCGGCGCTCGAAGCGATCAGCCCGCTCAGCTGAGAATCGAGCGGAACCGCCACAAAACTCCTTATTCCCCGATCGCCCGGGTTCACCCTGCATCCTTCCCGGGAGCCAGGTACTTCCACAGCATCGCCAGCGCCTCCTGGGACGCGCGCCACTTAATGCTCTCCCTCGAACCCCACAGGGCCAGGCGCTTGTGCGCGGCTCCTCGTGGCCCCGCAATCGCCAAGTGCACCGTCCCAACGGGCTTCGCCGCGGTGCCTCCCGACGGGCCGGCTATTCCCGTCACGCCGATGCCGACATCGCTCCCGGCGAAAACCCGCGCCCCCTCGGACATCTCGGCGGCAGTCTCCCCGCTGACGGCGCCGAAATGCTCAAGGGTCTCGCGCTTCACCCCGAGCGCCGCCATCTTGACCTCGTTGCTGTAGGCTACGACCCCGCCTCGGAAGTAGTCGGAGCTGCCGGGCACCTGTGTAAGCCTGTGTCCTATCAGTCCGCCAGTGCACGATTCCCCCAGCCCAACCGTAAGGCCCAGCGCTCTGAGCCGCCGGCCGGCCGCCAATTCGATGGTGTCTTCGTCCGAACCAAAAACGTATTCCCCGATGATCTCGCGTATCCGGCGCTCGACGGGCTCAATGAGCGCCCGCGCTTCGCCTATCGATTCGCCTCTGGCGGTTAGCCGCAGATGGACCTCCCCCGGGTAAGCGTACGGAGCAAGCGTCGGGTTCGGGCCCAACCCCATGAGATCCCCGAGATTGTCTTCAACGGAGGACTCCCCAAGACCGCATACCTTCAGGATCCTGGAATGGATGATCCCGTTGCCCGCCCCGCGCCCCTTCAAATAATCGGCGACGAACCGCTCGAACATGGGGATCATTTCCCCCGGGGGACCGGGAAGCATGATTACCGTCTTGTCGCCGTGAGGGATTATCAAACCGGGGGCCGTTCCGTTGGGGTTGTCGAGCACGCGGGCGCCATCGATCACGTAGGCCTGTCTCCTGTTGTTGGGCGTGGGGGATCTCCCAACCCTCTTGAAGAAACCCTCTATGTCTCGCCATACCCGCTCATCGAAACCAAGGGGCCGCCCGAGCGCCACGGATACCCCTTCGCGCGTGAGATCGTCCGCCGTTGGTCCGAGACCCCCCGTGGTGATGACCACATCCGATCTCGACAGAGCCTCTTCCAGGGCGGCCACCAGACGACTCTCATTATCGCCAACCACTACGCTATGGTAGACGTTGATCCCCAGCTCCGCGAGCGCTCTGCCCAGGAACTGGGAGTTCGAATTCACTATCTGCCCCAACAACAACTCCGTACCCACGGCGATAATCTCAGCGATCATTTCGCGAACATGCACCCTCCAGCACACCCATCAGCGATATCGTTTCGCGACCCCGTCTCCTTATTCCTCTACGGGCTTCGATTTCAGCCAGGGTTAGGTCGGAAATGTGGGCTCGAACCGTGGTCGCGCGCCACGCCTATGGGTCAATGAGCGCAAGTGGAGGATGAACGAATTCGAATTGAGATGAATCATCTCAAATGAAATAGAAGGATATGACCTGTGACGATCCTGCCTGCCAGGCTATCCTTGATGAGGTACACTACATCTACCGCTCGTCGTAGATGTCATAGCCGGAGTTAAAACACCCTCTCCTCCTCTCTCCCGAGGTGGAGGAGATTGTAGGCATCAGTGAATCCCTGAGGGCGTG
>JAHDPS010000141.1 GCA_018434225.1 Bacillota bacterium | reverse complement strand
CTTACCCGCGCCCACCCGCTTTAACTTTACTCATACCCGGCTCGGGCGGCTTCAAGGAACCCCCTTCACGAATGAGATAATCCAGGGCGTCATCGATGCTTCCCACTGGAATCACCTCGATCCCCCCGGCCGCCTTGCGGGCCTCCTCCGCGTTCTCCCGCGGGGCGAGGAACACCTTCACCCCTGCCCGCTCAGCGGCTATAACCTTCTGAGTCACCCCGCCGACGGGACCCACTCCCCCATTGGGCGCAATCGTACCCGTTCCGGCTACCCTCGCTCCGCGAAGCAGGCTCGCGTCCCCGTTCAACTGTCTTATTATCTCCAATGACAGCATGAGTCCTCCTGAAGGGCCGCTTATACCGCCCGTATCTATGGATACATCCACCGGCACCACGGCGCGCCAGTTGAACGTCTCTATCTGTATGCCAAGCGCCGCCCGTTCAGGGTCTTCGGGATGGCGCCCCGTCGGGGTGCGGAGGGTAAGTCTCTCGCCGCCCCTCAACACCTCCAGGGAAACGACGTCTCCCGGTTTATACTGCCGCATCTCGTGGACGAGTTCGTCGGCCAATAGAGCCTGTTTCCCATCGATTGCGACGATGATGTCCCCCGGGGCGAGAATGCTTGCGGCCGAGCTCGCCGGAAGCAGGTTCACGATCTTGACCCCGCTCCCCGAAAGCCCGGCGTCAAAGCCCATCCTGCGGAGGGCAACCACCTTGGCGGTCTCCTGGCTCTCACGCATCATCCGCCGGCTCTCTTCGAAATACTCCCTCTCGTCCTGCCCGGGAGGAATCACCTCCCGGACCGGCCTCAGGCGGCTCGAGCGATCCAACAGTCCGATGACGTGCAGGAGCGCGTTCGTCTTCCTCGTCGCCACAGTCACCAGGAAGAACTCCCCATCCCTCGTCGAGGGCGCCCCCTCCACTGTGACCGAGAGACTCAGCGGTCTGACATCTCCGGGGGATACCACATAGTACCCCGTGGGGATGAAGGCCAGGCTGACAACCACAAGTACGGCGCCCACGAGGTGAGCGCCGTACCTCCTCGAGAACCTTCTCAACCTGCCAAGAACACTCATTGAACGGACCCCTCGCCGTCGGGCCACCGCGGTCCCGCGGGTGTATCACCCCGCCGCCATAGTTTCAGTGGAACGCCCAGGGTAAAGTATGACCTTCCCGCACTCGCCCTTAGCCATCAATTTGAAGCCCATCTCGTAATCATCAATGGAAAACCGGTGGGTTATCACGGGGGAAACATCGACGACATGGGATATGAGGGCCGAAGTCTTGTACCAGGTGTCGAAAAGGCGCCTACCGGTGATCCCCTGCAAAGTAATCCCCTTGAACACTACGTCCTTTGCCAGATCCAGGCTCACCGGACCACTCGGTATTCCCAGTAGCGCGACCCTGCCGCCGTTCCTGGCGACGGACAACCCTGTCTTCAATGCTTCTGCGCTCCCGCTCATCTCCAGGACGACGTCCGCGCCCAACCCGTCCGTCAGACTTCTCACCTTGCCGTCCCACGGCCCATTCCTGGGGTTGAAAACATAATCTGCACCGACTCTCCCCGCCATCTCCAGCCTGAAAGGATTCACGTCCACCGCGAAAACCATTGCGGCGCCACAGCGCTTCGCTATCATGACCGCGAACAGCCCAATCGCGCCGCATCCGATCACAAGAACTTTGAGTGCGGCAATGTCGCCCCCGAGCGTAGCGAGCACGGCGTTTCCAAATGGATCCTGGATGGAAGCGTGCTCCGGCGACAGTCCCTCTGGATTCGGCCACACGCTGGATGCGGGCACCTTCGCATACTCCGCGAAACAACCGTCGACGTCGACCCCCAGTATCCTGAAGTCCCGGCAAATGTGGGCCTGCCCGGTGCGGCACATGTAGCACATGCCGCATGTCTGGTGTGAATCAAACGACACATAATCCCCAACCTTGATCCCCTCGACGTGTTCCCCAAGACGGACAACATAGCCGGCCCCCTCGTGTCCGATGATCCTCGGAACGTGGATCCTGGACTGCGACCACTCATCCCAATTGTGGATATGGAGGTCCGTCCCGCATATTGAGCATGCCTCCATCTGGACGAGTACGTCGCCCGGTCCAGGCGTCGGCCTGGGAACCTCCACCAGATCGAGCCCAACGCCCGGCCTCATCTTGGCAAGCGCTTTCATGGTCTCGGCCACCGTTCACTCCTCCCACAGGAGCAACAGCCATCTCGTGGATCCGCCTGTTGCTTCGCCAAGACCCGGTTACATCCCTCCCGGAGAACGCGCTATTCTAGGCCCTTCCGGTCACCAGGGCAAGCAATGCCATACGCGTGGGAATACTGTTGTGAGCCTGCCTGAAGTACGTGGCGCCCTCGTAGGCGTCGACCTCCGTGGCTATTTCGTCGACCCTTGGCAGCGGGTGCAGGATCTTTATTCCCTTCTTCGCCCTCGCAACCGTCTTCATATCGATGACGTATGAGCCCTTCAGGCGCTCGTATTCCGCCGGGTCCTCGAACCGCTCTCGCTGGATTCTAGTAACGTAGACGATGTCGCTTTCCGCCAGGGCCTCATCAACGTCGCTCGTCTCCGACACATCCCCCCCCAGGCTTTTCAACTCCGCCGTAATCTCGGCGGGCATCGCCAGGGAAGAGGGGCTTGCGAAGATCATCCTGTTGCCGTACTTGGCCATTAGATAAGATAGGGAATGCACCGTCCGGCCGTTCTTCAGGTCGCCCAGTAGAGTGATGGTGAGGCCCGAGACATCCCCCGTCTCCTTGAATATGGTGTATAGGTCGAGCAGAGCCTGAGTGGGGTGTTGCCCGGAGCCGTCCCCGCCGTTGATGACCGGATGCGCCGCGTAATCGGCAGCGGTCTGGGCGGAGCCCTTCTGCGCGTGCCTTATCACGATGACGTCGGCGTATCCGTCAACCGTCTTAGCGGTGTCCGCGATCGACTCCCCCTTTGCCAGCGATGAAACGGCAGCCTCAGGCATGGATATGACCCTACCCGAAAGGCGAAGCGCGGCCGCCTCAAACGACAGCCTGGTACGGGTGCTCGCCTCAAAAAAAAGACTCGCGACTATGCAGCCGTCGAGGTTGTTCAGAACCCTTTTCTCCTTGAGCGCCTGTTCAAATCTAGTGGCCGTCTTCAGAATCAAATCGAGCTCCTTGATGCTGAACTGCTTAGTTGTCAAGATGTCCCTACCTGTTAGCATCGCCCATCCCCCTTGAGCCGCACAACCCCGGTGGGTTCACCACTGAGATTGACCCGGATTTCGACGAGGTACGTTCGCCGACTTACCTACGCGATCCTTTACAGAACTGAGGTTTTTTTTCAGATCATCATTCTTCACTCCG
>JAHDPS010000326.1 GCA_018434225.1 Bacillota bacterium | reverse complement strand
GGGTGGTGCCGATGAATATGATCCTGTCTTTCAAGAGCCTTGAGTATATATCGTAAGCCCGTTCCCCTCGAGCGGTCTGTTCGACAACCACTGGTACAAGATAACTCAACTCGTACCCCTCCTTGGCGCCCATCTTCATTCGGCCGGACTCGCGGCCTCGGCTTTGGCTTCCGGCCCGGGAGCCTCTTTCCCTCCGGCGTTCTTGTGCGCCGTGTCAGCCAGGAATGCGACGACCTTGTCGTTCACTATCGCCATCTCAAACCCGTGAATGGCGCCGGACTTGGTTAAGCTCTCGCGAAGACTCGCGCCGTCCTGCTTAGTGGATGCCGCAAGCTCATTGACCATCTTCGTGACGTCGGCTTCCTCCGCCACGATCCCCTCTTTCGCGGCGATCGCTTGAATCACGAGCTCAGTCTTGACCTTGCGCTCCGCCACTTGCAGGAGCTGCTCCCTGAGGGATTCCTCCGACTGACCGCTGCCTTCAAGGTATTCCCCGATAGACACCTTGTTACGCTCCAATCGCTCCAACAGATCCTCCAGTAACGAATGCGCGCGTCTATCTATCATCACCTGGGGAACGTCGACCTTGCACTCATCCACTACCCTCTTGAGCACGGATTCCTCGTGAGCGATCCTGGTCCTCTGCTCTTTGACCTGAGTAAGCCTATTCGTAGCGGTATCCTTCAACTCCTGCACGCTGGCAAACGAGCCCTGCGACTTGGCGAACTCATCGTCCAGGGGGGGCAGTTCCTTGCGCTTTACCTCCTTGACGGAGACCTTGAACACCACTTCTTTGCCCGCCATATCCTTGTCCTTGTGATCCTCCGGCAGGGTCACTTTGACTTCCCGGGTATCGCCCGTCTTGGCCCCCTTCAATTGCTCCTCGAATCCGGGCAAGAAGAATCCCGACCCCATGATGATCGTGAGGTCGGTAGATTTCGAATTGGGCAGTTCCTCCCCGCCGACGTATCCCTGGAAGTCCACCACAACGAACGAATCCGCCTTTACTTCCTTGGATTCATCCACCACAAGCTGCGCCTGACGCTCTCTAAGGGCGTTGATCTCCGACTCCACTTCTTCGGAGGTTACAACCACATCTTCCCGCTTCTGGTTGACCGCCCCGTAATCACCGATCTCGACTTCGGGCTTCACCGCGACTTTCGCTTTGAAAGTGAACGGCTCGCCCTCATCTATGTGGAAGTCCTCCACCTCCGGGTCATCCACCGGTTCCACGCCGGCCTGCTTGACCGCCTCGCGGTATGCACTCGCGAACGCGACCTTGAACGCTTCTTCCAGCAACCTGGGCTTCCCGACGTGTCTTTCAAGGACGGCCCTGGGGGCCTTGCCCCGGCGAAATCCCGGGACGTTCGTGTTATTGACGAGTTTGCGGTAGGCGGCGGAAATCGCCTCATCGACCCTGGCGGCATCAACTTCGACACTCAAAGCCACCGTGCTCTTCTCTAGCCTCTCCATATCCACTTTCATTTATAATGGGTCCTCCAGTCGGTGGCAATGTGGAAATGCCTCGGTCAAGCCCGCCACCTGAATCTCCGTGGGTGCACTGGTCTTTCCCAGATCAACCGACCCCCAGTAATGATATCGCAAAATGGGCAAAAAAAACATAACCACCGTTCACGATATTTCATTGCAACACCAAGAACATACCATAACCGGCCGGCGGTGTCACCAGGACCCACAGTGAATCAATTCGCGCGCCCTATTCGAGTTCCTCGACGAGCCGCTCGAGCTCATCCTCCTTCATATTGAAACAATGCTCGGCCCCGGGGAACGATCCCTCCGCGACCTCCCTGGCGTACTCAGCCAGGGCGCGTTCGATCTCGCGCCCCAGATTCGCGTACCGCTTGACGAACTTCGGCTGGAAGCGGTCGAACCATCCCAGCATGTCGTGGATGACAAGCACCTGTCCATCGCAGTCGGGGCCGGCCCCGATCCCGATTGTCGGCACAATGAGCCGCTCCGAAACTATCCTCGCGAGCTCGTGAGGGACCGCTTCTAATACAATGGCGAACACACCCGATTCCTCGAGGGCCATCGCGTCCTCCAGGATCCTCCTTGCGGCCGACGCGCTCTTGCCCTGCACCTTGAAACCGCCCATCTGGGCTGCGGACTGGGGCGTTAGACCGATGTGGCCCATAACGGGTATCCCAGCGTCGATCATTGCCCGCACCGCGGGGCACCGCGCAGCGCCTCCCTCCAGCTTGACGGCGTCCGCCCCTGCCCTCATGAGGATACCGGCATTGGACAGAGCCTGCTCCACGCCGAGATGATAGGACAGGAACGGCATGTCCGCCACGATCATGGTATCGGGCGCCCCTCTGACAACCGGCCCTAGATGGTAGACCATGTCGTCCATCGTCACCGGCAAAGTGCTCTCGTAGCCAAGCATTACCATGCCGAGTGAGTCTCCCACGAGTATGATCTCTATCTCTGAGCGGTTCACGGACGAGGCGGTGGCGTAGTCGTACGCCGTCACCATCCGGATCCTCTTCCGCCGTCTCTTACACTCGCCCGCTTCCAGAGGGGTCATCTTGCGCTTCTGCAAGTCCGCCATGCCTCCCCCACAATAAGGATGTCCCATCCATCCCCTGAACAATAATGAATGGGACGCTCGGGGCTTTCCCTTCGACGGTATGGTGAGAATCCCTTCCCGCCCCGCGGGCTTCGGCGTTATTCAGATACGGCCACGACGCAGTCGCGTATGAGCGTTACCCTGTAACCGGCTATCTCGTGCCGGCTGAGCGGCTTACGCTGCTCCGCGTTAAGGCCGTTCAACCCCGCCGCGAGCCCGTCCAGCGGGTGTGACTCGAAATCCCCGGCGGCCACGCCGCCGAGTTCACCCGTGACTATATTGAACGGAAGGCCGATTCCCTTGCCCATGCTGGCCAAGTATACGCTCTCCCCATAGAAGACGAAAGCGCGCAACGGGAAATTCAATGATAGTCGGACCCTGAGCCCGCTGTCACCGTACCTCGAAACCGTAAGGAGAAAATCGCTGTAATAGGAGTAGATATCAATCTGGAAGCCGGTCCCCTTCACCTTACCTTCCCACGACTCCAGGAGGGCGAAGTCCGGTATCTCGAGACCATCGATCTCCGCGGCGAGGGTTTTGTGCTCCCCGGCCAATTCCTTCTTGGCCTCGGCCCATTTCTCGGCCGTGATAGTCAGGCGCGGAGTGGTCCGGTAGTCCAGCTCGGCCGCCGGGCCCTCAAATGGCGGAAGGGTTACAGGCCTCGATGAAAGGGGGTTACCGCCACCCGGCGTGCGGGAGGCCCCCTGACCATCCATGAGGATGGGGAATTGTAGGCGCTCGAGAACCTCGTTCTTGGGCGAATTCAGTCCGAAGAAAAGGAAGTGATCCCCCTCGTTCTTCGCCTTCAACACCCAGACGCGACTAGTCTTACCTCGGGCGTCCCTGTACGTACCCATGTCGACGTATTCGAAGGCATTTTCCACATCAACCTCGTAGAACCATTTGCCCCTGGATTCATCCTCTTCGAGAACCACGGCGACAGGCTCTCCCACGTCGACCCTGCCCTCACGATTGTCGCGGTCGAGCACGACCTTTACGGGAAAGCCCGCTATCCGCTCGATTTCACTCGATCTATCCGGCGCCTCGGGCGCGGGCTCGGCGGGCGAGGCGGGCTTACCCGGTAGGCACGCTGCGCCCAGGGATGAAACGGCGCACAAAAGGACGGCAAACAGGGCTACTGTCAATCTACGCATTGTCTGTACCTCATCCCCTCTATCCGGCGGGCCCACCCCGCCGGGCTGGATTGCGTCTCACTGACCCAGGCGATCAGACGCTCCACCTCAGCGTATGTTCCGCGGCATATGTACCGGGGCGGTATGTTACGGGGAGGAAGCCCCGCGCCGTGGGAGTATCTCATTTGGAGCAGAGCGCGATGAAGTACCTCATACCGAACGCGCCGCAGCCAGAATCTGGCCCGCACAGCTCGGGAACCGGCGCCTCCGCGCGTCGTCGGAAACGTTGGAGCGTTCATTGGAGTGTCCAATAGAAACCGGGTAGGTGGTTGTGTTGAAGGCCTTATCTGAACTGAATGCCCCAGTAGGGCGGGGTTTACTTGCTGCAATCATACTGCTCTTGGTTGCCGCCCTTCTCGGCGGGGTTCTCGCCGGGTGCGCGGATGACATCACCAAGCCCAAGAATCCCGCGAGCCCACCAACGCAGTCCGAGGGCGCGCCGGAGACCCCCGGCGAACCGCCGGATAAGCCGGTCGAGCCATCCCCTGCCGGAGAGGTCGAGTTCAAAGAGATAGCCTCATACGAGGTGGACGGCGAGCTGTGGACAATCAACTTCAAAGACACGGTGTCCCCCGACGGGAAATGGGTTCTCGCAACCCAGTCTGACGCCAAGGGCGTGAGGATGGTCGCGCTGCCCCTGGACGGTAAGGCGGGCGAAGCACGCGCGCTGCACTACGCGGATCGCGAGTGGACGTCCAACCACATGTTCGGATACTACCCGCTTGGATGGGTATCCGAGACACAGTGCCTGTTCGTCGTGCAGGGATGGCAGAACATCGGACCCCACAAGGGTAAGCGGGGCGTAGCGGTGTTCCGGGGCGACGTGGGCAAGGGCCGGGCAGCGGTCGAGGAGGCCGGTTTCATCGCCCTTTCCGAGGGACTCTTGAACTCGGGCGGCTTCTTCCCAGCACAGAACAAGGCGTACCTTCACGTCCCAAAGGCTATCTGGGAATTCGACGCCGCCAACAACGGCCTCAAAAAGATCAAGGGCGATCTGCCCACATACGAAGGACTGTTCTACGCCAAGCAGTCGCCTGACGGGCGCTACTTCGTCTACGATATTCGCGAAAAGGACGCCTACGGAATCTACCTGTTTGATACGCAGACAGGTCGGCAAGAGCCGCTCTTGCCCGCGGGTGAGACGATGAGTTTCTACCCGTTCTGGTCACCGGACGGCAAGTACGTCGCGGCATATACTGTGAAACTGAAGAAAGATGTAAAGGCCCCGGGGCCCGGACAGCCCGTCGCCTGGCAGGATTACGACATACTGGAGGGCGAGGACGGGCCCCAGACGGCGTGCGACGCGATAACCGTCGTCGGCCTCGATGGGAAAATTGCGCAAAGCATCAGGGTCGAGGGCAAGAAGATCTCTACCTTCAGATGGGGCTCGGGCTCGAATGCCATCGGCTTCACGGCCGGGCGTATCGGGACGGGCGCCGGTGGAGTCGAGCAGGTCATTCACGATAGCATGTGGCTTACCTTATCGGGCGACGCGCTCAAGGACGGCGCGAGCGGCGAACCTTTCAAGGTAGTCGATATCGCCCCAGGCAAAGAGGGCGAGAACGTCTACGTGATGGTGGACACGGTCGATTCCGACGGGGGTGGGATAATATACACCGAGTACGGAGACGACAAGATCTTCACGAAACACGTTCGCCTGGAATCGTCAAGGGCCGAACCGGACGCGGTGGAGGCCGGATTCGAGGGCTGGGGCATGGAGTACCTCTCGAATGACCCCATGGTGGGCGTCCTCAGTAATCCGCAGTGGTCGGCCGTATACGCCTTCCAGCCTCGAGGCTGGAACGAGGTGGCGCGCTTCGAACCGAACAGGCAGACGCTCGTGCTGGGCTACAACGACGATGTTCTCGCCGTGGCCAACTGCCCCCTGTGGAATCCCGACATGGCGAAACCGGGTGCCAAGGTGGAGAAGTCCACGATAAAGGCATACAAAGTGGTTGTGGGCGGCGCCAGGTAGCGTTGAGTCACCGGTTGCGCTGAATCACGGATTGAGCACCCCGGGGGCGGACTGCCTCCGGGGTTTAGCGTAATTATGACGCAATTTCGTCATCTCATCCGTTCGTTAATCCTCCTCCGGCATATCACGATAGAGTTACCGAATGCATTTCATGCACTCCCGGAGGGATCGATGATGAAGATCCAGTCAATCGCGGCAAAGCTCATAGTGGCTTTCTTGCTCGTCATATGCATTTCCGGATCGTCTGGATTGATACTGGCCGCGCGACTTGGAGCGACAATCGCGGACTACAAACAGGTGGGGGCGCTCAATGAGGGAGACTCCGCCGTATCCGCCTTGCTCACAGGAATGTGGAAAGCGGCGGCGTGCGCCAGAGGGTATCTCGTCACGCGTAACCCCGCCCTCCTGCACAACTATGAAGCCGGAATGGACGGCGCGAAACATGCGTGCGATGAGTTCATCGCGCTGTCGCTTTCGGATGAGGATAAGCAATTGGCATCCCAAACGCTGGCGCTAATGAATGATTACGCCGAAGTCAGCAATGTGGCTATCTCACTGACGCAGCAGGACAAAGCAGGGGAAGCAGCCGTGCTCGTGGCAGCGAAGGGATCGCCGCTGATGGAGCAGATTCAGAAAAACACCGAGATTTTGAGCCAACGCGCAAGTATGGCGGCCGAGCAGAAGACACAGGCCGCGAACGTGGCTGCTGAGCGGGCGCTCATGGTCGGGTATATCGCACTGGTGGTCTCAGTGTGCGCTGGGATCCTCGTCGCCGTATTGGTCGCCGGATCCCTCTCAGGTCCAATCATCAGATTGGCACGTGTGGCGGATGAAATCGCAAAGCGCAAGTTGAGCGTCAAGGTGCCCTCCGTCAAGTCCCGTGATGAAGTCGGTAGGCTCGCCAAGGCGTTCCAGGCGATGATCACCAACCTGAGAGAAGTCATCCTTCAGGCGTCTCAGTCGGCGGAGCACGTGGCCGCATCCAGCGAAGAATTGTCCGCGACCGCAGATCAGGTGGCGGCCGCGATCAATCAGGTGAGCACCACCGTTCAGGATGTTTCCAGAGAGACTGTGGCGCAGGCCGAAGGCGCGAGGGAAACCACTGTCGTGCTGAAACAGCTAGGTGACGCCATAAACCAGGTGGCCCAAGGGGCCCAGAGCCAGTCGAGGAGCCTGGCGCAGGCGGTTGAGACGGTCACCGCCATAGTTGAGGCCGTCCGGGAGGTGGAGGCGGGCGCGAAGAAATTGGCGTCGGCGTCGGATAACTCGAGGGTATCCGCTGCGACAGGACGGGAGGCCGTGGCCAAGACGGTCACCGGCATGGAACTCATCAATGAGACGAGCAACAGAATAAACGCGAGCATAGAGGATCTCGCCGCACGTTCCCAGAAAATCGCCGAGATCGTCCAGGTGATCGACGATATCGCCGATCAGACGAATCTCCTGGCGTTGAACGCCGCCATCGAAGCCGCCAGGGCCGGGGAGCACGGACGCGGGTTTGCTGTTGTGGCTGACGAGGTGAGGAGGCTCGCCGAGAAGTCGAGCAGATCCACGAAAGAGATAGAGGATCTCATAACCGCCATAAGAACGAGTACAGACGCCGCCGTCAAGGCGGTGAGCGACGGCTTGTCCGCAGCGAAGGAGGGCATGGGAGTCGCGTCGGAGGCCAGGGTCCTCCTCGAAGGGATAGTGGCCACCGTCAACGAGGCCGGCGGCCAGTTCCACACAGTCCAAACTGCGATAGATCGCGTGCGCGCCGCAAGCAACGATGTCATGGCGTCAGTGGACGCTGCGGCGGCCGTGGTCGAGGAAAGCACGTCCGCGGCGGAGGAGATGGCCGCCTCAAGTTCTCAGGTCATGAACTCGGCGGGCCAGATCGCCAAGGGCGCGGAGCGCAACGCGGCTTCCGTTGAAGAGGTTTCGTCCTCGGCCGAGGAAATCAATGCATCGGTAGAAGAAATGTCCGGTTCAACGCGCGCCCTCGCTGAAATGGCCGGGCAACTCAAATCGATAGTGAGCGCCTTCGAACTATAGCTCCCATAGTACCGGCCGCGGTGTCGGGCCCGTGCCTGTCATGCCAGAGCGACGCGAATACCCCCGGCCGGAGGTGCCGGGGGGCACGTTTACGCCCTCAGGCTCAATGGGCGGACCCGACGATGGCGGCCGCCTCGATGAGAGCCTCCGTATGTATCAGCGACTTGGGGATGACAGCCCTAACCGTCATCTTCGGGTCTACGACCTGGCAGATCCGAAGATCCACGGCGAGGCTCGCCACCATGTACGCGTCCTCCCAGGAGACCCCCAGCCCTCGACTCAAAAGAGTCACGGCCTGGTCTGTGGCTGCGGCCCCCGCCTCATATAGTGTGCCGGCCGAGGCCACCACCATAGTCGAATCCCTCGTGTCCACCATCGGCCATTCGGTGGCCTTGCCCTCGATTACGTCTATCTGAATGATGGCTTCCCCCGCGACTTCGAGACCGCTCCCGCAGAGTTCGCCGTCTCCCATCGCAGCGTGGCAATCGCCCATCGCAAGCAGGGCGCCTCTCTGCCTAACGGGGAGGTAGACCCTGGAGCCCTCCCCTATGTCGGCGTTGTCCATGTTCCCCCCGTGCTTCCACGGTATGATTGTTCGGAGTTCGCCGTCTTCGTCCGATGGAGCGACACCGATTACGCCTATCATCGGTTTGATGGGAACAGCCACTTCCTCTATGTAACAGGCTCCGCTCCTGATCG
>JAHDPS010000376.1 GCA_018434225.1 Bacillota bacterium | reverse complement strand
TGCTGACTTGCGACAGTTTAAGACCGGTGAATCCAGGCAGGGGAGCATCCAGGCTCCCCTGCCTACGGAGCCATTACTTCCTCCATTTCCTCTTGTATGCGCGCCACGTGGTCGCCCATTTCTCCGGATCATCCAATACCGCCTCATTAGTCCGCTTGTGAGCGGCGCATTTGTGCGGCGCGTTCTTGACCACGTCGGGCGTCTCATAGGCCTCGGCCGAGATTTTCGCCAGCACCGCGGCGTACTCGTCCAGGTCTTCCTTCGAGAAGGTCTCGCACGGTTCCAGCGTCATGGGCTCCGGCACAATCCAGGGGTGGTGGCTGCTCCAGTAGTGTTGCAGGCCGAAATCGCCCACGCGCCGCAGCACATCGTCCGTCGTCACGCCCGTGTCGTTCGTGAGCTTCTCCCAGCTGTAACGGACCTGTTCGAGACGGCGGTGCCCCTTGGCGTATCTGATCACCATTCCGGGGATCTGCTCGATCTTCTTCTGCAAGTAGTTGTTGTTGATGACGGATATCTCCGCGGTTTCCCGCAGGCCATCCGGCCCCAGCATGACACACCACGCGTACGCCCTCAGGACGACGGGCAGAGTCCCCAGGAACCCCTTGACCTTCCCGATACTATCGGGTCTGTCATAGTCTAGATAGTACTTCTTGCCATCGAACTCCACGACGGGCCAGGGCATGAACTTCGCGAGGTCCTGCCTCATTCCCAGGGCGCCGGTAGCAGGACCGGAGCATCCGTGAGGCGCTGAGAAGGTCTTGTGCACGTTGAAGTGGCACAGATCGAAGCCCGCGTCACGTGCCCGGGCGATCCCGAGAAGCGGGTTGGCGTTGGCCTGATCGTAGAAGCACAGGCCGCCCACATCGTGGACGATCTTCACGAATTGGTCGATCAGCGGGTTGTAGATCCCCGTGTCCTCGGGGTTCGTGATGAATATGGCCGCCGTGTGCCTGGAAACCGCCGCCTTCAGCGCGTTCAGGTCCGGATACCCATTCTCATCCGGCATGAGGGTGATGATCTTGAACCCGGCCGTCGCCGGCGACGCGGCATCGCACGGGTGCGAGAACATCGTCGTGATGACTTCGTTCCGCTGTGCGAGTTCGCCCCGCGACTCGTGGTATGCCCTGATGACAGATGCTGCGGTGAAGACCGCGTGGGCGCCGCCTCCGGGTTGGAAGGTAAACCTGTCCATCCCGGAGATCTCCTTCAGGATCCGCTCGAAGGTGTGGTAGATCTCCAGAACACCCTGTATGGTCTCCTCGTCCTGCCATGGATGCACAGCCGCGAGCCCGGGCATGTTGACGAGATCCTCCTGCACCCTCGGGTTATACTTCATGGTACAGGTTCCTTGGCTGATGTCCGCCGTCAAGTTCGATCCCAGAGTCTCCTGGGACAGGTGCAGATAGTGGGCCAGAACATGCTTCTGGTCAACCTCCGGAAGCGCAGGGGGTGACTTCCGGCGAATGCCGGCAGGCAGGCTGCCCGCAACATCACCGGCGGCTTTCTGGATCTCCTCTTCAGGCTCAGGGGGTATGATCCCGCGTATACCCGGCGTCGAGAGCTCGAATATGATTGGCTCGTCCCAGTGAGCCTGGTGATAGTCCCGGACTTTCATGATTGCCATGAACCGCACTCTCCTTTCTGTCCAACAACGGACTGTGTGGTCTCCCGCTGAATCTCGAGATGCTTGCGGCTACAAGATTTCTCCGAGCGCTCCGGCGAGAATATCAAGATCCTTCTTTGTGTGCACTTCAGTCACGCAGTAGAGAGCGCTCTGCCCCAATCCTGGGAAATCGCGCGAAAGATCCTTGCCTCCGAAGATCCCGTGCTTCAGCAATGCCTTGTTGATCTCTCTGACTGTCTTCCCTGTACGGTCGAAGTTGACCACGAACTCCTTGAAGTGCGGTGAGTCGAACAGCGGAACCCTTATCCCTTCGATCCGGGACAGCAGTGACGTGACGTATGCCACCCTCTGCAAGATCCCTTCTCCGAGCTCTTTCATGCCCTGTGGTCCCATCAGCGAGAGATACACGCCCGCGACGATGCCGTGGAGCTGGGCCATGGTGCCCAGGAAGTCCTTCGCCTTCTCGCGCGACGCATAGGAAGTGCGTTCGTAGTAGACCTCCCCGAATCCGTACTCGCCTTCTTCCAGTGTGGTCGTCACCCCGAAGAGGAGAGAAGGAAACTCGGCCACGAATTTCGGTTCGTCTCGAGTCGCGACGAAGCCGCCGAGTCCACCGCCGCAATACATGGGGATGCCCAACGGCTGGATGTCGCCGCAGATAATGTCCGTTCCATACCTCGCCGGCGACTCCAGCACTCCCAGCGACATTGGGTCGACCCCGACGCTGACCAGGGCGCCGTGCTCGTGGGCGATGCGGGCTATCTCGGCGCCTTCCGTCTCGATAAACCCGAGAAATGATGGATTCTCGTAGTACACCGCAGCAGTTCTTGATGAGATCTTTCTTCTAAGGTCTTGTATATTGATGTGCCCTGTCTTTTCATCGAATGCAATCTGCACCACGTTCGGGACTATCGACTTCGCGTAATTCCTGATGCACGCAATCCGTTCCGGGCTGATGGTGCCGGCAATCAAAGCCTCACTACGGCCTGTGATGCGAGACGCCATACGCACGGTGGTCGCCGCCGCCATGCCCCAGTCATACGTGGGCGTGTTGACCATTTCCATGTCGACCAGTTCGGCGATGCAGCTTGCGAATTCGAACTGCGCCTGGAACTTCCCGTGATCCGCGAATGCCTCGCCGACGTAGGCTGTCAGGAACTCGTCCCGTCCCATTATCGTGCTGCAAACAGACGGAACATAGTGCTGCCAACAACCGCCGCCGAGAAAGCTCACGTATTCCTCGCAATGCTTGTTCTTCTGAAGCAGGTTCTCAACGTGTTTTCGCAGCGCGTATTCCGAGGGGATCGGTCCAGGAACATTCAGCCGGCGCTTGAATCTCAAGTGCTCCGGAATCTCGGCATATATTTCCTCGACGCTCTCTACCCCGATCGCTTTCAGCATTTGCGTCTTCACTTCAGGGACTGAATTCGGAATGTACGGGGAGGCGATTGCCCTTGTCATGCATTCATCCCTCCATGAGCATGATACCGTCCTAAACGATCTCGCTACTCACTTCACCTCACTCCATGAACATTGCTGATCCCCCTCGGTCTCGCGTTACCGTTGCGCCAGTGCGAGGGGAGGCCAGTGTAATTCTATGGGCTTGACTCTCCGTGTATGAGTTGCAGTGGGTTGCATGGGCAATCTCAGCTCTCACATCGGCTTCACCCCACCTTCTTGGACATTGCTAAGCCCCCGTCGCACCGGTATAATCAAATTGACCTGTGGACTGTGGCGTACCGCTT
>JAHDPS010000081.1 GCA_018434225.1 Bacillota bacterium | reverse complement strand
AGGGGAGGCGCTTCGCTGTCCAGGCAAAGCGCTGGAGAGGCCACAAGGTGGGAGTCAAGGCCCTCCATGAGGTGCATGGCGGGCAAGCGTATTACAAATGCGATGGCACAATCGTCATTACCACGTCAAAATACACCGAGCAGGCAAAGCGAATGGCAGCGGAAACCGGGACCCAGCTCTGGGGCCTTGATGATCTGATCGCGGCCATGAACGAGGTTAGAACTCGGCAGAATCGGGCTTCGAAGAAACGGAGTACCTGATCAACCGCCTAGAATAGGTAAAACCGCGCCTGCGGGTCATAGAGACGTGGCCTCAAGCGAGTCTCCAGGCGTCTCTCAGGCCCCTATTATCGCCACGGTTCCGCGTTTCATTGTATTCTCTGAAACCTCCGAGATCAAGACCCGCACTAATACTTCTTGCATTGTCCCCCAAGGAGGTTGAGGTTACTCAGCATACGAGAGCGCAGCAAGCCCAACACTGCTCGGAACCCGGACAAAGGAGGCATGTGGCATCATGTACGACCCGACGAGCGCTGAGACAGCGTTGTCACTGTACCGCGCGGATCGAAGCACATCGCGGTTTCTTCAGAGCCTGGCGGATACCGGGAGTGTAGATCATATTCAGGTATTCCTGTCCCACCATCAAGGGATGCTGGAGAGATTTAGGGACGACATACCCGGGATTCCAGAACTCCTGGGCGCACACACCGCCTATCTGGAGTACGCAAGGACTCACCCGAATGAGATGATGGACTATATCGCAGCGGGAAAGGTTACGCCCGAGATTAGAGTGTTGCTGCGGCGCCTTCGTGAGGGCCACTCCAGGGTAGCCGCATGGGGCAAGTCCTTCCTCATGACCCTGGAACATCTCCGTAACGATGGGGTAATCTCGAGGGCCGTCGCAAAGCCGAAAGTCACGGGCAGGCACTATGTAGTAGCTCAGGCAGCAGCCAAAGCGTTCGCCGAACACTGGTTCATCAAGCGCGTGGTGTTGTTTGGGTCGGTTGCCCGAGGGGAAGAAGGGCCGCAGTCAGATGTGGATCTCTTTGTTGAACCCATGCTCAGAAGCTCGCGGGCCTTGCGGATCATGAATGATCACCTGCTATCTTTCGTTGCTCGAACCGGCATGACAGTCAACGCGGTTCTTGGACGACCGGCCACGGCTGGCTATCGGCGGATCTTTCTCGCGGAGGTTGGCGCGTTTGACGAATCCATCCCTCTATATGAGCGCACTGGCTGGAGCTTCAGGTGTGATCGAAAGGTCTTCAGATACCGCCTAGATAGGTATCTTGGCGCGACCGTAGGGAACCCCTATTCAGTCCTGCTGTTCCGCCACGGAAAGGGAAAGGCCCAGGCTGTGGTGGTGGACGAACGTGATCGAGCCTGTCTAGGGGTGTTCTCGGGCATCCGCCAATGCCGTCACTGGCTTCCGGAGCCCCAGTGGGAGGACACGGGTTGTTATCCGGATAGCAACATCGTACAATCGGCTCTTAAAGCGGTCTATCGTTTCAGACAGCGCGGCCTCTTGGTAGAGATGGACCCGTGGTTGGCCCGCCCAGCGTAGCGTCCCGCCGGCAACAGCGCCTCCCCGGAGTGGCCGTTTTCGGTTCCTCTATCTCGGATCGGTATCACGGTTAGTCCCACACTTTAGCAGAAACAGCCTCTCGCCATCGTATGCGGTCGCCAGCCTATCACCCGGCTTGATGCCCGCGACTTTGCGTATCCACTTCGGCAGGGCGACAGTACCATCTGGCTCGACATGGCCAATTACACCGATAGACATGTGTGAGGAATTCTGGAACTTCAGGTGAAGTCCTGTCGAGCGGACGCGAAACCGTTCGACAGGACTCGCCTGGCGGACAAGGCTGGCTATAGAGGAAAGGCCGTGATGGGCAAGGTTTCCAACGAATTGCGTCGAAGAAAAGCCATCGGGACCTGAGGGCGATGAGTCTATCGGTGGTGAAGGAGTGGGCGAGCAATGGCCAATCTCTTTGAGATACTGCTTGAGGTACTAAAGCAGGACACGCGTTTCTTCACACAGGATGGAACGCTCCTGCGCAACAAAGTCTATGAATCTGCCCTAAACATGGATGCCGGGCTGATAGGCTTGCTCCTTTCAAACCCGCAGACGAGAGAGCGCTTCTTTGTCGAAGTGAACAATACCTTTGTGTTCGATAAAGTTGGCTTTGGCTGGGTGGTCAATAACCGCCAATTTCTACCGGACAGCTATACGCGCTTTAGGAACCGCATCGGATTGACCGATAGCCGCGGCGACCTGATTGCGACGTCGGATGACGTAGTCCTTTCTTTTCCCTACAAGGATTGCGTGCTCGAGGGCGGTCAGACTGAGGAAGATCAGAAGCGTGATGAAGTATTTTACAACGAGACGCTTGCCCCAGACGAAGTGGACAGGCTTCTTTACCCGAAAGTGCTTGTAGGGGCGAAACGGTACACCGCAAGCGGCGTGGAGGATGGCGTGACCTTCCGTGATGGCGACAACCTCGTCATCAAAGGGAACAACCTGCTTGCCATCGCCTCTCTGCTGAAGCGATATGAGGGCAAGGTGAAGTGTATCTACATCGACCCGCCGTATAACGGGGGCAACGATAGTTTCGGGTATAATGACAACTTCAAGCGAAGTTCGTGGCTGACTTTCATGAGAAATAGACTTCACATCGCCAAGAGGCTATTGCGCGACGATGGCTTAATCTTCATCCAGATAAACTATAAGGAAATGTCTTACCTCCGCGTACTGTGCGATGAGTTGCTAGGTGAACGAAACTATGTCACTACTATTACGATACAGACTGCGACAACAGCGAGCTTTCGCGCTATTAACGATTGTCCCGTTAATGTCTCGGAGTTCATACTGATCTATTCCGCGAACAAGGCCGCGAAGAGCATCAATCCTGTTTATCGTTGCTCCGATTATTCGGAGGACTACGGTAGCTACATTGAGAACATTGACGCGCCGTATGAACAGTGGAGTATTGTCTCTGTTGACTCAGTAATATACCGGCAAGAGGGAGTGGCAACGTGGCAAGAATTCCGCGAAAAGTACGGTGATGACTGGAAGAGGCGTAGGTATGAGCTGAAAGCCGCCTTTTGCCATGCGAATAGT
>JAHDPS010000279.1 GCA_018434225.1 Bacillota bacterium | reverse complement strand
GCAGAGATATACCCCTCCAATTATCATTGACGAAATTCAATACGCGCCGGAGATCCTTCCGTATATCAAAATGCGTGCTGACCGCTCAAAAAACAAGGGGGATTTTTGGCTGACGGGCTCCCAGATGTTTCATATGATGAAAAACGTCAGTGAGTCTCTGGCGGGCCGCGTCGGGATTGTAAATCTACTCGGCCTGTCCGGCAGCGAAATCGATCGTATTCCATCCGAGCCCTTTACCACTTCGCCCGAAAGGCTTATGGCCAGGATGAAAACGGCACGCAAAATGTCTCTCTCCGATATATACGAGCGCATTTTCCGCGGCGGAATGCCGGCTCTGTACAAGGATGATGAGATCAATCTGGAAACCTTTTATTCCTCTTACATGAACAGCTACCTGCAGCGGGACATCAAGGATCTGACGCAGGTGGCGGACGAAATGTCCTTCTATAACTTTATGATTGCTGTTGCGGCAAGAACCGCAAAGCCGATTATTTACGACGAGTTGGCGAAAGATGCCGGAATTAGCGCTCCCACCGCAAAAAAGTGGCTTTCTATTCTGGTTTCATCCGGCATTGTGGCGCTGGTGCAGCCATATCACAATAATGTTCTAAAACGTATGGTGAAAACGCCTCTCCTGCATTTCCTGGATACGGGGCTTTGCGCATACTTGCTTAAATGGGGAAACGCGGAAATCCTCGAGAGGGGCGCCATGGCAGGCCCGTTTTTTGAAAGTTGGGCGTTCTCCGAAATATACAAGAGCTACTTGAATGCGGCAAAAGAACCGCCCATCTTTTACTATCGTGATAAGGATAAAAAAGAGATTGACCTGCTGCTTCATTATGACGGCGCACTGTATCCAATTGAGATCAAAAAATCGTCCTCGCTCGGGCCCGAGGCTGTCAAGCATTTCAAGGTGCTTGACCCGGTAGCTGAGCCGGAGCGGTTTGGCGAGCTGGAACAATACAAGCTGGAGGTAGGAACCGGAGCGGTCGTCTGCATGGCAAACGATTTTCTCCCGATCGATAAGAAAAACTGGTATGTTCCCGCGTGGCTGATATAGTCTGGGGAGAAAAGCAGTAGAGTCTCAAATAGTGGCCATAATCGTTAGGGACACCTGCCCGGTTCGGCGTGATCCATCACCGCGCCTCATCTTTCAGTCCCCTATTCGCAGGGTCAATCGCTGTAACCGCAACTATACTGACGCCCCAAACCCCCGTCGCCGAGCCTTTTCGCACACCAGGAGAGTCGCCGGTAAGCAGGGAATCCTCGACGCAGGCTTCTCAGCACAAAACCCTTCCTTTCCGTCGAAACCCCGTTATGTAACGCTTGGTGACCGAAGCCCGATGATTACGCCTATCGCCACCCACATTGAGAGGCCCCTGCCGGAGTGGATGCGATCCTCATGGTTCTAGGTTTCCCGCCTCATCACCTGCCTAATCAGACGTGATCCTTTCGATGGACTGCTCGGGATGGTGGTCACGCGCTTGGGCCATGTGCACTGCCGAAACCGAGATGGAAGAGCATCCCCTCGACCAATAATAACCTAAACCAGCCGCTTCAGGTACTGAGATGTCGGCGCTGTTCGCCGAGCGCGAGCGCCCCGCTTGTGACCACTCTTACGGCAGGATATACTGTGGATGGAGGGAAGAATATGGATCTCCGGGCCATCCTTGACCCGCGTGTAATAGAGGTATGTGGTGCGCTGAGCCAATCACGGCTTGCCACCTCCTTTTACCTTGCTGGCGGAACAGGCCTGGCCCTGCAATTGGGCCATAGGAAATCCGATGACCTGGATTTCTTCCCCTGCGATGCGAAGGAGGCAATCCCCACCAGGGCCGTGGTTAGGGAAATTGAGCGGCTGTTCGGCAAGGCCGGCACCATAGTGGTCTTGCGAGAGTCCGCGCAAATCACGTTGAACATAGCAGGAATAAAGACCTCGTTTATCGGGTATCCGTTTGTCCCCATGCATCCACTCGTGGAAGCGGGAGCCATCCTGCCAGAATTGCGCGGGACCAGGCTCGCCCATCCTCGCGAAATCGCCGCAATGAAAGCGTATGCGCTGGGTAGGCGGGCTGTGATTCGTGACTATGTGGACCTGTACTTCCTGCTCCAGTCAGGCATCGTGACACTTGACGACATTATCGGCGACGCTGTGGCCAAGTTCATTGTTGAAGGAGAACGCCTATTCTCCATCAAGCTGTTCCTCGAACAACTCTCTTACATGAGGGATATGGAGGACGCAGGCATCACGCTGCGGTTAGTAACCCAGCCGGGACTCACAGCCGAGGCTGTCGAAGCGTTTCTTCGTCGGGAAGCAAGGGACTATCTTGAGCGGCAGGCAGGCGCAGTTTCCCGGGAATCTTGAAGGGAGACGGATCATGAATCTCCCCAATTCGTTCTCGAATTTGTTCAATAACTACGAGTTCGAAACCATCGATGATGACAAGCACGCCGCCCTTATCGTCAAGACGGTACTCGCCCAGGGCGGCTGGGACCAGATCATGTGGCTGTTCAAACGGTACGGAAAACGGAAGGTCGGCGAGGTCTTCCTCGAAGACTACTACGGCCTGAGGACCCTGCCTGAGTCAACACGAAGGCTGTGGGAGATGCTCTTCGTGGACGAGTCTGAGTGGCAGGATTCGCACAACGATTCCCGGTGGCAGCGGCGACGGCTCGTACATCCTCCCGCAAGGAACATGTAGTCATGCTTTAAGGCTACCTTGCCTCATTCCGTGTCAGAATCTCCGGATCTGCGTGGCCACGGGCTCTAACGCTTTTGGCGAGAAACAGAACGCTTCTCTTAGCCGGTTCCCTGGGTCACCTAAGAAGCCGTCCAGGATCTGGGAGCCAAGGGCGTTTGTTGTTAAGTTGTCGAGACGGGATTACTTGAGCACTTTGACTATATCCTCTCGTGAAATGTAAATCGTCTCCCAGTCAGCAGGTGAAGAACCGATGTCCACAATAAACTCATCCTGATCACCCAGAACCTCCATGACCGATCCAATCTGCCCATCCTTCAATAAAACACGGTCAAACTTCTCGATGATCTCCATCGGTTACTTCACTTCCTTGATGTAAAGCGTTGTCATCCTGGTTTTTGGTTGATTTGCACTTTGATCAGTTCATCCTCTTAATACGCCCTGTGAAGCGCGTTTGAGTCCCTTCTTCTCAGGATCAATCGCTGCAACCCCGCACAGCTCTCGCCACCGCAATCTGCAAGGCGACTTTCAGTCCCCTCTTCGTAGGGTCAATCGCTGCAACTCGAGATGGGCAACTGGTTTGCCCGGTACAACAACGCCGACTTTCAGTCCCCTCTTCGTAGGGTCAATCGCTGCAACGCTGCACTTGCTGGATGTGATGGGGAGGCAGGCCAGCTTTCAGTCCCCTCTTCGTAGGGTCAATCGCTGCAACCAAACATACCCCCCGAAGTCAT